>CAYYOE010000088.1:0-11150 GCA_964473055.1 uncultured Rhodobacterales bacterium
AGTCCGACATCGAGGCGGCGAGCGACGGGCCGCGCACGACGAGGTGGACATGGGCAGCGCGGCGGCTGAGGAACATCGCGGCCTGCCCGGCGGAATTTCCGCCGCCGATCACCACGGCGGTGCGGCCCTGCACGTGGCGCGCCTCCAGGTCCGTCGCGGCGTAGGACAGGCCCGCGCCCTCGAAATGCTCCAACCGGTCGAGCGGCAGGCGGCGATATTGCACGCCGGTGGCGACCACGATGGATTGCGCGGCGACGCGGACCCCGTCGTCGAGCGTCACGGCGAAGCCCGTGCCGTCGCGCGCCACGCCGGTCACGCGGCGGGGCACGGCGAAGCGCGTGCCGAATTTCAGCGCCTGGATCTCCCCCCGCACACAGAGATCGGCCCCCGAAATGCCGGTCGGAAATCCCATGTAATTCTCGATCCGGGACGAGGTGGCGGCCTGTCCCCCGACGGCCAGTTCGTCGACCACCAGCGCCGCGAGCCCCTCGGCCCCGGCATAGACTGCCGCCGCAAGCCCCGCCGGCCCCGCACCGACGATCACCACGTCGAACCGCGTGTCCGCCTCGACGGCCAGATCGAGGCCGAGGTGCCGGGCCAGCGCCTGCGGCGTCGGGTCCCGAAGGACGCTGCCCTTGCCCAGCATGACGAAGCCCTGACCGGGTTCGACGCCGCAGCGATCTGCCAGCGCCAGCGCCTCGGGGCTTCCGATCGCAAGGGCGCGGAAGGGAATGCGGTTCTGCGTGGCAAAGGCCTCGATCCGCCGCACGGCGCGGTCGACCTCGGCCCCCACCAGCGTCAGCCCGGCCTGACCGCTTTCGATCAGGCGGCGGCGGCGGGCGGCCAGCACGGTGATGACGATGTCGCTCATCTCGGGGATGTCGGCCATCGCCTGCAGCATGGCGGCGCGGGGCACGCGGATCGTGGTCATCGGCGTTTCGGCACGATTGGTCAGTTGCGCCGCGCCGCCGGACAGAAAGCTCATCTCGCCGGTGAATTGCGTGGGGCCCAGCGTGGCGTTGCCGTAGCGCTTGCCCGAGACTTCGTCCCAGGCGGCGGCCTCGCCCTCCAGGATGTAGAAGAACGCCTCGTTCGGGGCGCCGAAGGCGACGAGCGTTTCGCCGGGGGCGAACCGGACGATCTCGCCGATGCTTCTCAGATGCGCGACATGGGCCTCGGACAGGGGTGTCCGGACATAGGTCGCGAGATCGACGGCAGAGCGTTCCATGCGCGGATGTCCTTTCGGCTGGGGCAGGGGAGCGGCACCCCGACAGGGGCAAGGATGCCGCGCTGGCGCGGGTTCGTCACCTGCCGTCGAAGATATGTTCGACCACAGGCTCCGCCGCGTCATGCATCGACCAGAAGGCACTGGCGATGGCATCGGGGTCGAAGGCCGTGCCTGGGGCGACCTGTCCTGCGATCGTGACCGTGCCCAGCCGCAGGTTCTGCGCGGCGAAAGCGGGCGCGCTGGCATGGACGAAGCCGCGCAGGGCGGATTTGACCGCTGTCAGGACGGGCACCGCGCCGCCATACTGGGGGGCAAGGGCCAGCCCGCCACCGGTCATCAGGATCGTCCCGCCGCCCCCCGCCGTCATCGCGGGCGCGGCGGCCCGGATCGCGGTCAGGGCGGCCGTAAGACCCAGACGCATCTGCCTGTCGAATGCGTCGGGATCGACGGACAGGACCGGCGTTTCGTCCCACAGCGCCGCGTTCCAGACGAGCACCGAGGGGCGGCCGTGGTCTGCCAGGATGGACGCGATCACATCCGCCACGGCGCGGTGATCCGACAGATCCGCCGGATAGGCGAACGCTGCGCCGCCTTGGGCGTTGATGGGCGCGGCCGTGGTCTCGAGCCGGGCGCCATCGCGTGCGATCAGGGCGACCCTGTGGCCTTGGTCGGCAAAGCGGCGGGCCACGGCCAGGCCGACGCCGGGGCCGACCCCGGCGATGATGGCAAGGGGAGAGGTCATCTGAGAGGTCCTTGTGTTGTGCTGTCCTTGCCGAGGGATTTGGGCGCAGCGACGCGAATTGCTATTCGCTCAATGAAATAGATGCTATCTGTTTGGTGGATGATGACCTTGCCCTTCGATCTCAACCTGCTCCTCGTCTTTGAAGCGATGGACAAGGCGCGCAGCGTGTCAGGCGCGGCACGCCAGCTTGGCCTCAGCCAGCCTGCGACAAGCGCTGCCCTGTCGCGCCTGCGCCGCACGTTGGGGGATGAGCTCTTCTCCTATGCAGGCGGCGCGATGCAGCCCACGCCCTTGGCGCGCCGTCTGGCGCCGGGCATCCACGCAACGCTCGACGGGTTGCGCGGCACACTCGATGCCGAACGCCATTTCGATCCGTCAACGACGCGCAGCTCGTTCACTTTGGGCATGACGGATTACGCAAATGCTGTGATCGCCCCCGGTCTTTGTGCCCATCTTGCGCAAACGGCACCGGGCATCGACCTCAGGCTTCGGGCCTATGAAAAGTCCGATGTCGGGTCGCTGATCGACGGTGGCGCCTTCGATCTGGTCATCGGAAGTTTCGCCGACCCGCCCGACCGCGCCGTGGCGACGCCCTTGATGCAAGAGAGTTTTGTCGGAGTGGTCCGGGCGGGGCATCCGGCCCTCGACCAACCGCTTGACGCGCTGTCGTTCGCGCGTCTCGATCACGCGTTGTTCACTCTTGGCCGCGATGACCGAGGCGTTGTCGATGACGTCTTGTCGGCCATGGGCCTGGCACGGCGGGTCACAGTCACCCTGCCACATCTGATGGCGCTGCCGGAAATCCTGCGTGCCACCGATCTCGTCGCGGCGGTGCCGTCGCGTGCGGCCATGCGTTTCGGTGCAGGGCTGGTCACCTTCGATCTTGCCTTCCTTGGCATGTCTCCTTGGACACTGCACATGCTTTGGTCACCCTTCGCAAGACGGGATGCCGGGCATATATGGCTGCGCGAAACTGTCGCCGGCATCTGCGGGGATCTTGAGGCCCCAGGCACCTGAGATGGGTTCCGCTGCTGGCCGGTATGGCATCGGTAGTCCTGCCAGCGGCCCCGCCTCATCGATTCTGACGCCCTTCCAAAGCAATCTGCAAGGGTCCGGCCCACGCGTCACGCCGCGGCGGTCCGGGTCCAGGGACAGTTCAATCTGGACCCGGACTTGATTGCCCAATGGCGGCTTTGCCAAGTCCGCTGTCAAATCGAGGTTGTGACGGACCGGCAGCTTTCCGCCCCTCGTGAAGGCGAACCGCGCGTGGACGTACCCGGACCTCTTCTGCCGTTCAGCGCCTGCGCAACACTTAATGGCAGCTTCACCGAACCGGACGTTCGTGCTCAAGCGACTGCGAAGATGGCGGGATCATAGGGTCGACGATCAACCGCCGCTCGGGCGTCCAGCGGGGGAAGCCGACAAGAATGGTGCAGCCGACACGGGCCAAGGCATTCAAGATCCAGGACAGGGTGTCGATCATCGCGCCAACCTGCCGGTTCAGCCACAACCATGACGATGGCACTGGCGAGGACCAGAAGGAACTTGCCGGGCTGCTACCGCGTCGATGGTCCAATTAGACCAACCTCAAGATCGAGAGCGTAGGATGCGCGCTGATCGATTACGCATGGAGCATGGGGGCAGCACCAGATCATGGCCCTCGCAGGCCGCTGTCGTCCCACTCCGTTTCGTTTCAGCGGACGATCGCATCCCGCCGTTGCGCGGGGCCGACGAAGGCCGATGCCGTGATCAGGCAGCAAGAGGCGCGCAGGCATGGCCACCTGTTTCGTCACGACATCGAACTACGCCAATCCTTCCTTCTGGGGTTCGATCAGCGAATCCGCGTCCGGCCATACGCTGGACTTCACCCAACTGCCGTCGTGGTTCGTCGTCTCCGTCGAGCCCGCCAGTTCCATCATCTGGATCTGGGACGGCAGCACCTGGCGCGCGATCACCGAGGCGGGTGGGGGCGGGTTCGCCAGTCTCGGGTCGCCGACCGAACTGCATTACTTCGACGAAATCCTGGTTGGCGACGCCCAGGCCAACCATCTGGGCTCCGATGGCGCCGACACCCTGATCACCGGCGATGGCGCCGACACGATCGAGGGCGGGCTGGGCGATGACAGCATCTCGGCCAGCGGCGGGAACGACAACATCAATGCCGGGGACGGGAACGATAGCGTCAGCGGTGGTGACGGCGCGGACACCATCCTTGGCGGCGCGGGCGACGACACGCTCAGCGGCAATGCCGGCAACGACACGATCAGCGGCGGCGACGGCGAAGACAGGATCACGGCTGGCAGCGCGAACGACACGGTCGACGGGGGGATCGGCAACGACACGATAGCGGGCGACGATTTCATCGCCACCGGGCCGAACCTGATCGTCAACGGCTCTTTTGAAGACACGACGGGCATGTCCTCGATGCCCTGGGGCCATTCCGCCTGGGGCGGAACCATGACCGGCTGGACCGATGCAAACGGCTACCGGATCGACATCCAGATGGATGACGGCGCGGGTCACCCGGTCGGACACGTCCGGAAAGAACAGGCTGACCGTTCCCTGCGCGACGTCGCGTTCGTGCAGATGCCCGGGGTGCTTGTGCAACAGAAACCCAAGGTCGCTGGCGGGATAGGTGAGGCCCTCGTCCGAGAATAGCGTCAACTCGATCTGCATCGGGGTACTGCATGCGGCCAATCCGTGGCACTTATGTGGAAACGGCTCGCCAAGGCAATACCGGATGGTCAGAGTGCTGGAGAGCGCTGGCGCTGCGCCCGCCGCGCGGGGTCCTTCTCGCCATAGGCCGCGCCCGTCACGGCGCCGACCTCCAGCTCCATCAGGCGCTCGGCGGCGAACCCGATCATCTCGCGCAGCAGATCGGCATCGGGAGCCTTCTCCACGAAGTCGCGGAAGTTCATCATGTCGGTGGCCATCGGTGGTCCTCTCGGTCCTGGGTTCGCGCAAGCAACCGGACCCTACCGGAACATCGCCGGTGACCGCCTCAGCCAGAACCTACACCACCCGAAGGGGCCCCACCTGAGGGTGCGTGGTGCAATCTGGAACCCGAGGCTCAACTTCCGTCCTGTCGTATCGACACGCTGCTTCCTGAATCACAATTGTGTCTTCATGTCCACGGAACCCGCAGCGGCTCACAAGCATGCCTTGTCGCTGCGGATCGGGCTGGCCCCGTGCGACGGGCGCGTTCCGGACAAGTCGAAGGCCAGCTTAACCGAATCCTTTGGTTCCTCGGCTAGACTTGAAGGAAAGCTCAAAGCCGCGCCGGGGCAGGCCGTTGCTTGCCATGGCGGGCGGTCGCAGCAGTCTGGGACTGATTGACAGCATGCCGACAACTTTCAACGTCATCTTCCTGGGCGTCTCGGCCATCGATATCGACCCGACCGAGGGCAACACGAGCTCCGAAAACATGGGCCTGCTGGTCGGCTCGACCTTCGGCTCGGCGGGCGGGCCGCTCTACGACAACGTGCAGACCCTGTCGCCTGTCGGCAGCCCCGGCCCGACCTACGAGTCCAACAACAACCCCGACCAGTTCTCCGTCGACGGCACGACCTATCGCTTTGATGGCTGGGGCGTCTACAACGTCACGATCACCTACTCCGATGGCACGACGGCGACGGCTGTCGCCAAGATCGCCCAGACCACAACGGGCGAACTGTTTCTGACCCCCGAAATCCCCGGACAAGAGGCCAATCAGGCGCTGTTCGAGGCCAAGCCGATCCTGTCGCTGACGCTGAACTCGACGGGGCCGCAAGGCTCCGGCATGACCGCCGACAGGCTGGCGGGCGACTTCATCGAACCGGTCGACGGCACGGCGGGCAACGACAGCATGTTCGTCGGCTATACCGACGCCGACGGCGACATGGTGACCGATGGCGCCGATGTGATCCGCGCGGGCGATGGCGACGACACCATCAATGCCGGCGATGGCGCCGATGTCATCTTCGGGGGCGCCGGCAACGACGGGATCACGGCCGGCAGCGGGAACGACACTGTCGATGGAGGGATCGGCAACGACACGATAGCGGGCGACGATTTCATCGCCACCGGGCCGAACCTGATCGTCAACGGCTCTTTTGAAGACACGACGGGCATGTCCTCGATGCCCTGGGGCCATTCCGCCTGGGGCGGAACCATGACCGGCTGGACCGATGCAAACGGCTACCGGATCGACCTCCACAACGACGGGCGGGGCGGCCTGACGGCCACCGATGGCACGAACTGGATCGACATGGAGGGCGGCACCGGCGAGCATATGGTGATCAGCCAAGCTGTCGCCGGGGTCGCCGCCGGACAGGTCTATGTCCTGCGCCTGGACGTGGGGGACCTGGCGGACGCCAACGATGGCACCGCGCTCGACAACCAGTTGCAGGTGATCTGGAACGGAGAGGTCATCGGCACGATCAACCCGCCCGATGGCAGTTGGAATACCTACGAATTCTACCTCATCGGCGGGTCTGGCAACGGATCGAACACGCTGACCTTGGCGGGTTTCGGCAGCAACGACCAATTGGGTGTCTCTGTCGACAACGTGCAGATGTACGTGGCGGCAGAAGCGGCAGGCGGCTCCGACAGTCTCATCGGCGGGGACGGTGACGACGACCTGATGGGCGGCGCGGGCAATGACACGATCGATGGCGGTACCGGCGCCGACCTGATCGTTGCGGGTTCGGGCAATGACAGCGTGCTGGGCGGCGACAACAATGACACGATCTATGGCGGCAGTGGGACCGATACGCTGTATGGCGGCTCAGGCAACGACACGGTGTTCGGCGGCGCGGGCGACGACACCATCGACGGCGGCGACGGCATTGATGTGCTTGCTGGCGAGGCGGGCAACGACATCCTGTTCGGCGGTTCTTTTTCCGACAGTTTCCTGATCGGGGCGGGCGAGGGCACCGACACGATCTTCGGTGGCGAGACCGGCTATGACTTCGACACGCTGATCTTCACGGGCACCACCGTCGGCGTGTCCGTGACTTTCACCGGGGCCGAGGCGGGCACCTACAGCTATGGCGGCGGCAGCGGCACGTTCTCGGAAATCGAGGGCATTCAGGGCACCTCGCAGGCCGACACGATCGCGGGCGCGGCCAATACCTCGGCGATGACGGTGTGGGGAGGGGCGGGCAACGACAACATCACCACCGGGGCCGGCAACGACTTCATCGACGGCGGCGACGGGAACGACACCGTGGTCAGCGGCGCGGGCAACGACACGATCAACGCCGGGGCGGGCAACGACAGCGTCACGGCGGGTGACGGCAACGACAGCGTCTTTGCCGACAGCGGCAACGACACGGTGTTCGGCGGCGCGGGCGACGACACCCTCGACGGCGGTGCCGGAAGTGACACGCTGCATGGTGGCACCGGCAACGACCTGATGTTCGGCGGCGCTGACGCGGACACACTCCGCATCGGAATCAACGAAGGCAACGACACGATCGCGGGCGGCGAGACCGGGTTCGACTACGACACCCTGCAGTTCACCGGCGGCACGTCCGGGGTTGCGGTCACCTTCACCGGGGCCGAGGCGGGAACCTACACCTACGGCACGGGCACGGGCAGCTTCTCGCAGATCGAGGCGGTCACGACCACGACCCAGGCCGACACCATCGACGGCACCGCGCTGACCACGGGCATGAACGTCAACAGTTCGGCCGGGAACGACAGCATCACCATGGGCAGCGGCGCCGACACCATCGACGCGGGCGATGGCGCCGACACGGTGTCGGGCGGGGGCGGCAACGACAACATCCTCGGCGGGCTGGGCGACGACAGCATCATGGGTGGCGACGGCAACGACACCCTGCAGGGCGGCGCGGGCGACGACACGCTGATCGGCGGCGCGGGCAATGACATCAGCTATGGGGGCGACGGGGCCGACACCTTCATCTACACGCGCGGTGAGGGGGTCGACACGATCATCGGCGGCGAGGGGGGCACGGACCTTGACACGCTGCAACTGGTCGACGCGGTCTTTGGCGGCACGGGGGCCACGATCACCTATACCGGGGCAGAGGCGGGCAGCTTCAGCTTCAACTCGGGCAGTGGCACGTTCTCCGAAATCGAAGTCGTCAGGGGCACCGCATCGGGCGACGCGTTCCTTGGCGGTGCCGCGACCACGGGTTTCCTGGCCTATGGCGAGGGCGGTTTCGATTTCCTGCAGGGCGGGTCGGGCAATGACACGCTCTATGGCGGAACCGGCGGCGACTCGATGCTCGGCGGCGCAGGGGCCGACCTGCTCTATGGCGATGAAGACAACGACACCCTGCGCGGCGAACTGGGTAACGACACGCTGTTCGGCGGACTTGGAAATGACAGCCTTAATGGCGGCGCCGACGATGACCAGCTGTTCGGGGGGGACGGCAACGATACGCTGATAGGGGAGGCTGGCAATGACACGCTGGAGGGCGGCATTGGCGATGACAGTCTGGTTGGCGGCGATGGCGATGATGAGCTGATCGGCGGCGATGGCGATGATTTCATCAATGCCATGACCGGAAATGACATCCTGTTCGGCGGCCTCGGCAATGACTTGCTCTGGGGTGGGTCTGGCAATGACACGATCTACGGCGGCGACGGCAATGACAGCATCAATGCAGGCTTTGGCGATGACAGCGTCTTTGCCGGCGCAGGCAATGACACCGTGGCAGGTGGCGATGGCCATGACACGATCGATGCGGGCGAAGGCAACGACTCGGTCACGGGAGGCACCGGCAATGATTTCATGTTCGGTGGCGCCGGGGACGATACGTTGGGTGGCGGCGAGGGTGATGACAGCCTGTATGGCGGCGCGGACAACGATACGATTCAGGGTGGCGAGGGCAATGACCTTTTGTCTGGCGGAGATGGCAGTGACACGGCCGTCTTCACCGGCGTCGTAACGGACTACAGTTTCGCCCTTGGCGGCGCGGGCCAGTTGATCGTGACAGACAGCGTGGCCGGGCGCGACGGTCAGGATACGATCGAAGGGTTCGAGTACGTCACCTTCAACGGCGTCACCTATCATCTCGTCACCGGCGACGACGGCGGCAACATCACCCTGCAGGGCCCGGACGACGGCACGCCCACGCTTATCGTAGCCCATGGGGGCAATGACCTGGGCATCGGGTACGCGACATCGGATGCGATGTTCGGCGGCGCGGGGGATGACACGCTCGAGGGCGGCGACGGCAACGATACGTTGATCGGCGAGGGTGGCAACGACCTGCTGTTCGGCGATGGCGGCGACGACCAGCTGTTCGGCGGCGATGGCAACGATACACTGGAAGGCGGCGCGGGGAACGACACGCTGTTCGGCGGAAGCGGCGACGATACCCTGCGCGGTGGCCTTGGGGCCGACAGCCTCGAAGGCGGTGACGGGAACGACAGGCTTTTCGGGGATGCGGGCGACGACACGCTGGTGGGCGGCGCTGGCGACGACACGTTGGATTCCGGCACGGGCAATGATGCCGTCTTCGGCGGCGCCGGCAACGACATCATCACCGTGTCGGACGACCACGGCACCGATACCATCGACGGCGGGGCGGACTACGACCAGCTGGTGTTCGCCACGCCGACCAGCACGCAGGGGGTGACGGTCACCTACACCGGCAGCGGTGCGGGCACCTACGATTTCGACGGCACGACCGCGGGCGGCAGCTTCACCGGGATCGAGCAGTTTTCAGGTACCGACCATGCCGACACTTACAACGCCCAGGCCGACACGGCGGGAACCACCATCTATGCGCTGGGCGGAGACGACACGGTCATCGGCGGGGCGGGCGACGACAGTCTGTCGGGCGGCACGGGCAATGACCTCCTCGATGGCGGCGATGGCGACGACGTGATCGATGCCGGGCCCGGCAACGATACAGTCACCGGGGGCGCGGGCAACGACAGCTTCGTCTTCAGCCCCGGCGACGGGCTTCTGACCATCACCGATTTCAACACCGGCAATACCGGCACGCTGGATGACGGCGACACGACGAACAACGACTTCATCGACCTGTCGGGCTTTTACGACAACATCGCCGAGTTGCATGACGACTTTTCCGATGATGGCGTCCTGAACCAGTCGAACGAAGGCAATGTCGTCTGGGGGCAGGCGGTCGCCTATTCCGACAACACCCAGTTTGCGCCGGGTGACGGCATCATTCTTGTTGGACAGACCGCTGACGGAAACAGCTTCACCCAGGAAAACACCGGGGTGGTCTGCTTCACGCCAGGCACGCTGATCCTGACCGAAAAGGGCGAGCGTCCGGTCGAGACCTTGCGCCGCGGCGACCGTATCGTGACCCGCGACAACGGTGTGCAGCCCCTGCAATGGTTGGCCCGACGCAAGATCACACGCGCAGAGCTTCAGGCCAACGAAAGGCTCTGCCCGGTTCTGATCCAGCCCGACCTGATCGGCGCCAGCGCTCCGCTTCTGGTGTCACCACAGCACGGGGTGCTTGTCCAGAACGAAGGAAGCGACGAAGTGCTGGTGCGGGCCACACATCTTGCGCGGATCGCCGGAGGCAAGGCCCGTATCGCCCGGGGCATTCGGCAGGTGATCTACATCCACCTGATGTTCGACATCCATCAGATCGTCTTCGCCAACGGTGCCCCATCCGAGAGCTTCTACCCCGGTCCGATGGCATTACGGGCGCTGGCAGAGCCGGCGCGCGCAGAACTGCGGCGGATCTTCCCCGACCTGTTTACCGGCCCGCCCGCCCGCACCTTCGGCCCGCGCGCCCGACACTTTTCCCGTGCGCGCGATCTGCCGCGGAACCTTCGCGCTTTCCGCGCGGCCAGAGGCGCGCCGACCGGACTGTCGTCCTGCATGACTAAAGCCGGGTGCACTGCTCTCGCATCCGGCCCCAGAGGGCTCCTGTTGGCATGAGGGCCCTTGTCGCGGCGGTCATCCGGCATGGCGTATGCGAATTCCTGACGCTCAGGCGCGAAACTGAACTGCGCGAGAATTCGGTCGCCGATCTGCACCGCGGATGGGTCGGCTGGATCGGCCCTGAATGGCCGAGGATGTGTGGAAACGCGGTGTCGACGTTGGGCGCGGACGAACGGAGCATGTCAGGCAACCACGCTTGCCCGAAGGCGAGATCGCTCTCCGGCGCTTCCGGTGGCGCCATGCCCTTCCACCTGCTGAGCAAGCTCTACGAGCGCACCAGCGTCGTGATCACCACCAAC
>CAYYOE010000089.1:0-11055 GCA_964473055.1 uncultured Rhodobacterales bacterium
TCCGGTCGGCGCGGCGGACGGCATCATAGACGCGGCGCTGCTCGCGGCGCTCGCGGTGCCTTGGGCCGCCCGATGCGTGCAAGCACGACCATGGCCTCGGCGCTCAGGGTCGTGTTGCTGTCCCGGACCCTCTTCAGCCCGGAGTTGTCGGGAATCCCAGCCCAGTCGAGAAAGTCGTCAACCGCATCGCCGTTCAGCAGAGTTTCCCTGTCGAACACCCGGAAACCGCAGGTCACGCCGAGCGCCCCGGCGTAGGCATCCGCCACCGCGACCGCCCGCCCGGTGACAGGCTGGGTCAGCGTGCTGTGCGATTTCAGCATCTGCTGAACCATGGACAGGTAATAGGGGCCCGGGCTGCGCAGATAGGCCAGCACCGTGATGTCGGTCCCGATGGGCCTCAGCAAATCCCGTAGCCGGGGCATTTCCTGTGGCGTCATCGCCCGGAACAGCACCTCACTGGACAGGATCACGGTATGGTCGGGGTACGCCCGACGCTCTGCCACGACGGCGTCCCATTCCTGCCGTGCCCGGGCGTTGGCGGCGTCGCGGTCGCGCCCCATGCGGGTGACGACCGAATAGCTGCCGCCGATCCGGTCGAACGCCATCAGCGCGATCAGGTGATGCCGATCCGCGATCCGCCCGGTTGCCGGATAGACGAACCCGCGCGACTTCAGGTCCGCGCGGTTCGCGCCAAGGGTGTGCTGAATCGACGTCGATCCTGTCTTTGCCTGACCGACATGAAGGATCAGACGCGCCATCGCTCCTTCAGACCTCCCGCACTGCCACCTCGGGCCGCAACCGCGCGACCACATGCGGGTCGCACAGGCGCGTGCCGTCGGACATGACCGCGGCGCTGGCGGCTGCGACGCCCAGGGCAAGGCAGTCGGCCAGGGTGTCGCCCCGCGCCATCGCCATGGTGAAGGCGCCCACGAAACTGTCGCCCGCGCCCACCTTGCTGACAACGGGCACGGCCCGGGTGCTGACCGCATGCCAGCCGCCCGTGTCCGACACCAGCACCGATCCGTCCGCGCCGCGTGCCACGATCACCATATGCGCCACGCCGCGCGCCACCAGTCCACGGGCGAAGTCCGCGGTGTCGGCGACCGCCGGCAGGGGACGGCCCGCCAGTTCCTCGGCCTCCTCGCCATCCATGCGCAGGACGTGGATCGGATCGGAGGGCTGCTCGACCAGCGCAGTAAGGGCCGGGCCCGAGGTATCCACGATCACGCGCGCCGCCCGACCGTGGATATGCGCGCCCAGGATTGCGGGAAAGGTCTTGGCCACGCCGGGCGGCTGGCTGCCCGACAGGACCACCAGCGTGTCGCTGCCCGTGGCCTGATCCAGCGTGTCGAGCGCGCGCTTCACGTCGCGTTCCGACCATTCGGGGCCCGGCATGACAAAGCGGAACTGCTGATGCGTGGCCGCGTCGGTCACCGACAACGACAGGCGTGTTTCGCCCGGGCCCTGGAAACCGACCGTCGCGATGCCCTCTTCCGTCAGCAATTCCAGCAGGCGCGCGCCCTGTGCCCCGCCGATGGCCACCAGTGCGGTGGATCGCCCGCCAAGAAGGCGGATCGCCCGGCTGACATTGATGCCACCCCCGCCCGGGTCCACCTGCGGCTGTGCGCAGCGCAGCTTCAATTCGGGAAGCACAGCCGGAACCGAGGTGGCAAGATCCACGGTGGGGTTCAGCGTAACGGTCAGGATCGAGGGCAAGGACGGCCTCCGTGGATTATCCGGACCGACCCTCACCATGACGGGCCAGGGGAATCAACGCTAAAAAGGGGCGCGCCGGACACCGGCACACCCCCCTCTGGTCATCGACCGTATCGACGGTGTCACCCGTTCAGCATCATCTGGTAGGTGGCGGGCATGTAGTGGAACCCGTCCCCGGCCGTTTCCACATAACCCACCGCCGGGAACGGCATGTGGTAGCCGATGAACGGGATGCGATCGGCGGCCAGCATCCCCAGCACGTTCCGGCGGCTTGCCGCGGCTGCGGCCTTGTCCATGTCGAAGCGGACTTCCCAGTCGGGATGGGCCAGTGAGAACACATAGTGGTTGGCGAAGTCGGCCGCGATCAGCAACTGCTGCCCCTCGCTCTCCAGCATGTAGACCATGTGTCCGGGTGTGTGGCCGAAGGCGGCCATCCCGGTGATGCCCGATGCGACCGCGCCGCCATCGCCGATGAAGGCGGTCCTGTCGGCCACGGGGCGGACGTTCGTCTCGAACCCCTCGTTGCCCTGCGCGGCCCAGGCGTCGAATTCGACCTGGCCGGTCACATAACGCGCGTTCGGGAAGGTCGCGCCGCCAGCAAGGCCGCCGACATGGTCGCCGTGCATGTGCGTCAGGACCACCACGTCAACCTGGTCGGGGGCATATCCCGCGGCGGCCAGCGCCCCGGCGATCCCTTCGGGCGCCAGTCCGGCGTCGAACAAGACCAGTTCGGACCCCGTGTTGACAACCGTCGGCGTGAAGAAGAATTGCGCGCGGTCCGCGGGAATGAGCGCGGCATCGGCGGCGGCGGCAAAGTCCTCGGCGCTTGCGTTCAGGCCGAAGATTTCCTGCGGGTTCTCGACGGTGCGCGTACCGGCCAGAAGGGTCGTCACTTCGAACGTGCCGATCTTGAAGCGGTTCCAGGGCGCAAAGCCTGCACCCATCATCGGTGCCGCTGCGCCGGCGGTCCCCGCGAAGGATGCCGCAAGCGGTAGGGCCGCGGCGGAAGCAAGGGCTGCGCGGCGGGTCAGGGTCGGTGTGGTCATTGGAGCCTCCCGTTTGATCTGCATGACGCAGTCTAGGGGTAACGCACCTTCAGTCGAGTCACGCACGGGTGATGTGCGCCCATGCAGGACATGTATCAGTTCATCTCCCACCATCGGTCGATGGCGGCGATATCCTCGTCCGACCAGCCGAAATGGTGGGCGAACTCGTGCACCACCACATGCGCCACCAGCGCGCCCAGCTCGATGTCGCCCCGAGCGGCCCACTCGTCGAGGATCGGGCGACGGAACAGCCAAACGGTGTCGGGCCGCATCGGCTGGTCGCTGATGGACTTCTCGGTCATGGGAATGCCGTCGTACAGACCCGTCAACTCGAACGGGTCATCCATTTCCATGTCCGACAGAATGTCATCGGGCGCAAAGTCCGCGACCCGCAGGGCAACACCGCGCGCATGGACCCGGAACGCCTCGGGCAGAGCGTCCACGGCGGCACGGGCCATCGCCTCGACCTCGTCGAGACTGGGCGGCGTTTCAGTGGCGAGGCGTGGGATCATGGCGTCCATCTGCGGTGGCGACGCGGCAAAGACAAGGGCGCTCAGTGCAGTTTCAGCCGGGGTCTGACGATCTGGTTGACGTGGCCCACCAGGATCAGCGCGATTCCCCGTGCCCGTCCGTGGATCGCCAGCAGATGCATTCGGTAGAGCGAGGCATAGGCAAGCCGCGCCAGGCGCCCCTCGACCGCCATGCGCCCGCCGATCAGATTGCCCATCAGGCTGCCCACCGCGGCGAACCGCGACAGCGACACCAGGCTGCCGTGGTCGCTGTAGCGGAAGTCCTTCAGCGGGCGGCCGTCCATTGCGGCGATCAGGTTGCGGAACACATGACTGGCCATCTGGTGCGCCGACTGGGCACGCGGGGGCACCGGGCGCGGCTCGCCCGGCAGGGTGCATGACGCGCAGTCACCGATGGCAAAGATGCGGTCGTCGTGCGTGGTCTGGAGCGTCGGGCGCACGATGAATTGGGCCAGCCGGTTCATCTCCAGATCGCTCATGCCTGCCGCCTCGTGCGAGCCGCGCACGCCGGCCGCCCAGACGATCAGGTCGGCGTCGATATGGTTGCCGTCCTTCGTATGCACCTGCCCCGGGTCGATCCGCACCACCTGCGTGCCGGTACGCACGTCCACGCCGAGGTCGCGCAGGCTGTCCTGCGCTGCGGTCGCCAGTTCCTCGTCCAGTTGCGGCAGGATGCGGGGGCCCGCTTCCAGCAGCGTGACCTTGAGGCGCTTGTCATCGAACACTTCCAGCCCATATGTGCGCAACCCCTTGGCCGCGTTGTAAAGTTCGGCGGACAGTTCCACCCCGGTCGCGCCCCCACCCACGATGCAGACACGCACGGCGGCGTCCGCCGCACCTTGTCCTGCGGCCACGTTCACCCGGAAACAGGCGTTCAGCAGGCGGTCGCGGAAACGGTCAGCGTCGGCGCGGCGTTCCAGGAACATCGCGTTCTCGCGCACGCCTGGCGTGCCGAAGTCGTTCGACACACCGCCGATGGCGATGACCAGCCAGTCATAGCGGATGCGATGGCGTCCGATCACCTCGGCCCCGTCGGCGTCGATCAGGGGGGCGGTGACGATTTCCTTCGCCGTCCGGTCGATCGATTCGAGCGTTCCGTTGAAGTAGCGGTAGCCCCAGCGCGCGGCGTGGCCGCCATAGCCCACTTCGTCGAGGTTGGCGTCGAGCGAGCCGGCCGCAACCTCGTGCAGCAGCGGCTTCCAGACATGGGTGCGGTTGCGGTCCACCAGGATGATGTCGTGGTCGCGGCGCCCGAAGCGCGCGCCTAGCCGCCGGACCAGTTCCAGCCCGCCCGCGCCGCCCCCGACCACGACAACTTGTGTCTTGCGCCGGGGCGTTCCGGCGCCGTCCGTAGGTTCGGCCATTTCTGTCCTCTTGGCGGGTATGGTCCCGCTGTTGGCGCAGAACCTAGCACGTCCACGCCGCAGGGCCACAGCGGCCGCGCGGTGCGGGTTGGATGTCTGTATTGCGCCCGGGAAAGGGGCAGAGGCAGGTCAGAACTGCACGCCGCGGGTCAACGCGCCGTCGATGACAAGATTCGTGCCGGTGGTGAAGCTGGACGCTGGCGAGGCGAGGAACACCACACCGCGAGCAATTTCCTCGGGCTTGGCCATGCGGCCAGTGGGGTTCAGGCGCAGCGCTTCGGCGAACAACTCGGTATTGTTGTTCTCGATCCACTGCCAGATACCACCGTCGAAGTAGGTATTTCCGGGCGACACGGTGTTGGCGCGGATGCCCTTGCCCGCCAGCTTGAAGGCCAGGCCTTGGGCGTAGTGGATCAGCGCCGCCTTGAACGCGCCATAGGCGGGGCCGGTGAAGTCGATCTCGCGCCCCGAGACGGACGAGATCAAGGTGATCGACGCGGCCTTGGATTTCTCCAGCCAAGGCATGGCGGCGTTCACCAGGCGGACCGAATGCATCATGTCGGTGTCAAAGCCCGCCTGCCAGGCGGCCTCGTCATCGGCCACGGCCAGCGCGGACACGTTCGCCACGACAATATCGATCCCGCCAAGCGCCGCGGCGCTATCGGCGACCCAGGCTTCCAGCGCGGCCTTGTCGGCGACGTTCACCGCCTGCCCGACCACTGTCGTGCCATGCGCCTGCAGCGCCTTGACCGCATCGGCCACTCCGCCCGCATCACGCGCGCAGATGGCGACGTTCGCCCCTTCGGCGGCGAAGGTTTCGGCGCAGTGGCGGCCGATCCCCTTGCTGCCGCCGGTCACAAGGACACGCAGGCCCTTCAGTCCCAGATCCATCTTCGGTTCCCCCTTCAGCCCAGATACGACTTCAGCATCGACGCCCCGAGCGAATACTTGGGGTCCACCATGTTGCCCACGCGCATCTTGCCCGCCTGTGTGCACAGGAAATACGCCTCCGACTCCTCGAAGCCATAGTCGGTCACCATCCAGCGGATGAGATCCCGGTAGGCCATGCGCGCGGCATCCTCCATCGGGCGGGCGCTGCCGACGGCCATGATGAAGTCCTGCCGTTCCAGCCGGACGCCGGGGATCGACCAGCCCTTGATCAGGTCGACCTGGATGACGACGGTGGCAGGGATTTCCACGGCGACGCCGCACAATTCGCCATCGCCCTGTCGCCCGTGGCAGTCGCCGATGAAGAAATGCGCGTCGTTCCGCTGCACGGGGAAGTACATGACCGACCCCGGCGCCACATCGGGCAGGTCCATGTTGCCGCCCCAGTAGTCGGGTTGCAGGGACGATACCGCCTCGATCTCGGGCGACACGCCCATGGTGCCGACGAAGGGCTCGTAGGGCAGGGTGATGCGGTCCGAGAACTGCACGCCGTCCGGCGTCACGACCATCTTCTTCACGCGCTCGGCCAGCGGCGCGTTCAGGTGCGTCAGGCCGGTGGATGTCAGGCCGCCGAAATCGGGGATCAGCGCGGTGGTACCCGCAGGTTGCGGGCCGCGGGGCAGGATCGAGTGCACATAGACGGCCAGCACGTCGCCCTTTTCCGCCCCTTCCACGGCAATCGGGCCGTTCTGGGGGTTCACGAACGGCATGTTCAGAACCTTGGACGGCAGGTCGTCCTCGGTCCTGACCGCGCCTCCGAAGGCATCGAGCGTCTCGACCTCGACCAGATCGCCCGGGCGGATACGCAGGACGGGGGCGGAATAGGGGCCGTAGACGAAGTGATATTCGCCCTGCTGCGCCTCGGTCAGGCTGTGGCGGGTGCCTGGCTTGCCCCCGGCCACGCCGCGGCGTGCCATGTGCGACTGTTCAAGCCAGCTCATGTCAGTTCTCCCCTGCTCCGGTGTCGTGGCCAGAGTTAACGCCTGCTTCCCCCGCGACAATAGAAAACCCGCTGAGGCGCCGCGCTGGACAACGTCAGGGTCCTGTGGAAGTTAGCCGGGGTCCAGGAGCCCTGCGCCATGTCCGAGCCGTCCCCCGCCACCAAGCCTGCTGCCCATCCCGTCGTTACGCGCTTTGCGCCTTCGCCCACGGGGTTTCTGCACGTCGGCAACCTGCGCCCGGCACTGTTCAACTGGCTGATCGCGCGACAGAACGGTGGCACCTTCATCCTGCGACTGGACGATACCGATGCCGAACGCTCGCGCGAGGAATACGCCGACGGCATCCGGACCGACCTGGAATGGCTCGGCCTGACCTGGGACCGCGAGGAACGCCAGTCCGCCCGGCTGGACGCCTACGCCGCCGCCGCCGACCGACTGCGCGCCGCCGGGCGGCTGTATGAGGCGTTCGAGACGCCGACGGAGCTGGACCTCAAGCGCAAGAAGCAGCTGAACATGGGCCTGCCGCCGGTCTATGACCGCGCCGCGCTGGCGCTGTCAGATGCCGACCGCGACCGCCTGCGAGCCGAGCGGGGCGGCCACTGGCGGTTCCTGCTCGACCTGAAGCGGATCGAGTGGCACGACCTGATCCTGAAGGACATATCCATAGATGCGGCCTCGGTGTCGGACCCGGTGCTGATCCGGCAGGACGGACAGGTGCTGTATACCTTCGCCTCGTCGGTGGACGACACCGACATGGGCGTGACGCACATTGTCCGGGGCGCCGACCATGTGACGAACACGGCCACCCAGATCCAGATCATGGCCGCGCTCGGCCGGGCCACGCCGCCGTCCTTTGCGCACCATTCGCTCCTGACCGGCCCGCAGGGCGAGGCGCTGTCCAAGCGGCTGGGCACCCTGTCCCTGCGTGACCTGCGCGCGCAAGGGATCGCCCCGATGGCGATCCTGTCGCTGATGGCGCGGCTTGGGTCCTCTGATCCGGTGGACCTCGTCTCCACCCATGCCGAGCTGATCGCAGGCTTCGACGTGACCCATTTCGGTGCCGCGCCGACCAAGTTCGACGCCGACGACCTGAAGCCCATGACGGCGCGCCACCTTGCCTCGTTGCCCCAAGACGCCGTGGCCGGGCACATCCTGGCCACAGGTGTGCCGCCGCACCTGGCCGAACCCTTCTGGCATGCGATCCGCGGCAACATCGGCACCCTTGCCGAGGTGGCGGACTGGGCGAAGATCGTGCTTGAAGGCGCCGAGGCCGCGGTGGATCCCGAGGATGCCGAATTCGTGGATCAGGCGCTGGCGCTGCTGCCCGCGATGCCGTGGGGCCCGTCGTCCTGGGCGGACTGGACGGCCGCCGTCAAGGCCACCACGGGGCGCAAGGGCCGCGCGCTGTTCCTGCCCCTGCGCCGCGCGCTGACCGGGCGCGACAGCGGCCCGGAAATGGCCGACCTGATGCCTGTCATGCAGTCCAGACCTCGGGTCTGACACTGATGGCGCAGCCGGCGCAGGCGCGGTTCCTGACTGGCACCCCCATGCGCCATGTGGCGGTGATGAGCGTCACATCCTCGGTCGGGCTGATGGCGGTCTTCGCCGTCGACTTCATCGACATGCTGTTCATCTCAATGCTGGGGCAGGCGGAACTGGCTGCCGCCGTGGGCTATGCGGCGGCGATCCTGTTCTTCACCACGTCCTTCGGCATCGGCATGGCGATCGCCGCGGGCGCGCTGGTGGCGCGGGCGGTGGGGCAAGGCGACCTGGACATGGCGCGCGGCCGGGCGACCAGCGCGCTGGTACTGGGGCTGGCGGCCGGGGCGGGGTTCGCGGCGGCGGTCTGGCTGGCGCTCGACCCGCTGGTCACGCTGATCGGCGCGACGGGCCGGACCCACGACCTGACCGTGCATTACCTGGCGATCGTCGTGCCTTCGATGCCGCTGCTGCTGGTGGGGATGATCGGCGGGGCGATCCTGCGGGCGCATGGGGATGCCCGCCGCGCGATGGCGGCCACGCTGTGGGGGGCGGGCGTCAACGCGGTGCTCGACCCGATCCTGATCTTCGGACTGGGCCTCGACCTGACGGGTGCGGCCTTGGCCACCGTCGCCGCGCGCGCGGCCATCGCCGGCACCGCGCTGCTGCCGATCCTGCGCCACCACGGCGGCTTCTCGCCCGTCACCCGCGCCGACCTGGTGGCCGACCTGCGCCCCGTGCTGCTGATCGCGGGGCCTGCCATCCTGACGCAACTGGCCACGCCGGTCGGCCAGGCCGTGGTGACCCGCGCCATGGCCGCCCATGGCGAAGCGGCGGTCGCGGGCATGGCCATCGTCAGCCGGCTGACGCCGCTGGCCTTCGGCATCCTGTTCGCGCTGTCGGGCACGGTCGGCCCGATCCTGGGCCAGAACTTCGGCGCGCGGCAGTTCGACCGGGTCTGGCAGACCTGGCGCGATGGCCTGGTGTTCTGCGCGGGCGTCACGCTGCTGATCTCGGCCATGCTGTTCGTCCTGCGTGGCCCGCTGGCCACCCTGTTCGGTGCCGATGGCGTGACGCGCGAGATCCTGTTCCTGTTCTGCGGGCCGCTGGCGCTGGTCTTCGGGTTCAACGGCGCGATCTTCGTGGCAAATGCCGCGATGAACAACCTCGGTCGGCCCCTGCAATCGACCCTGGTGAACTGGGGTCGTCATACGCTGGGCACGATCCCGCTGGTCATCCTGGGCAGCGCCACGCTGGGCGCGTCCGGCGTGCTGATCGGGCAGGCCGCGGGGGGCGTCCTGTTCGGCCTGATCGCCATCTGGCTGGGCGCCCGCACGATCCGCCGGGCCGAGGCCGCCGGCGCGGCGGCGCCCCCGCCCGCCCCGCCGTCCCCCGCCGACGAGGCGCGCCTGCACGATCTTTTGCACCGGCGCCGCTGACCCCTTCATCCTTGCCCAAATACCTCGGGGGTGCGGGGGCAGAGCCCCCGCGCGATCTCGCTTCCACGGGACGTGCCCCCCCTCTTGCCGGGTCAACCGCTTTCGCCTAGCCTGCGGAAACTGGCGCCGGGAGAATCCGGCACTTGCCGGTGCCGAAGGAGCAAGCGCCCCGCGAAACTCTCAGGCCCCAGGACCGCGCCGGTGACGACACTCTGGAGAGATCCTGCCGGAATGGGTGGGGCGCCGACGGGATAACGATCTCAGGCGAAAGGACAGAGGGGGCATCGGACGGCGGCGCAAGGGCGCCGTGATGGCGATGCATCGCGGGGGAAGCCTCGCGGGAAACGGGGGCGACATGGCCGACGGTGACACTTCGCGCGCGGACCTGCGGCGCACGCCGTTGTTCGCGCTGCATGGGACCCTGGGCGCGCGGCTGGTCCCGTTTGCGGGCTGGGAGATGCCGGTGCAGTACCCCATGGGCGTGCTGCGCGAGCACCTGCATACGCGCACGGCGGCGGGGCTGTTCGACGTCAGCCACATGGGGCAGGTGATCCTGCGCCACCCGGGCGGGGTGGCTGGCGCTGCAGTGGCGCTGGAAAGGCTCTGCCCGCAGGATTTCATTGGCCTGCCCGAGGGACGCCAGCGCTACGGGTTGTTCACCTCGGACTCGGGCGGGATCCTGGATGACCTGATGGTGGCCAATCGCGGCGATCACCTGTTCCTGGTGGTCAATGCCGCCAATGCGGACGCCGATGTGGCCCACATGCGCGCCGGGCTGCCCGATTGCACCGTGGAACATCTGACTGACCGCGCGTTGATTGCGCTGCAGGGGCCGGGCGCCGAGGCGGCGCTCGGGGCGCTGGCACCGGGCGTCATGGGCATGCGATTCATGGATGTCAGCACCGTCCCAGTCGCGGGTGGCGAGATCTGGGTTTCGCGGTCGGGCTATACCGGCGAGGACGGCTTCGAGATCAGCCTGCCTGCGGCAGAGGCCGAGGGGTTCGCCCGCGCGCTGCTGGACCAGCCGGGCGTCGCCCCCATCGGGCTGGGCGCGCGCGACAGCCTGCGGCTGGAGGCGGGCCTGTGCCTGCACGGGTCGGACATCGGGCCGGACACGACGCCCGTCGAGGCCGACCTGATCTGGGCGATCCAGAAGGTGCGGCGGCAGGGCGGGGCGCGGGCGGGTGGGTTCCCTGGCGCGGACCGTATCCTCGACCAGATCACCAACGGCGCGCCCCGCGCTCGTGTTGGCCTGCGTCCTGACGGCCGCGCGCCGATGCGCGGTGGCACCGCGCTGTTCGCGGCCGAGGCCGGTGGCGAGGCAGTGGGCCATGTGACATCCGGCGGCTTCGGCCCCTCGGTCGATGCGCCAGTCACCATGGGCTATGTCGCTGCCGCGCACGCGTCCCCCGGCACCCCCCTGTGGGGCGAGGTGCGCGGCAAGCGCCTGCCGGTCACGGTTTCCCACCTTCCCTTCCACCCCCATGCCTATCGGCGCTGAGACGAGGACCCTGCGATGAAGTTCACCGAAGATCACGAATGGCTGCGCATCGAGGGCGATCTGGTTGTCGTCGGCATCACCGAACATGCCG
>CAYYOE010000090.1:0-10950 GCA_964473055.1 uncultured Rhodobacterales bacterium
AAGAATCCCTGCGCCGCCAGATCGCGATGGTCACGCAGGAAACCGCGATGTTCAACCGCTCGGCCCGGGACAACATCCGCTACGGTCGGCCCGATGCGACCATGGACGAAGTTGTGGCCGCCGCCGAACGGGCCGAGGCGCATGACTTCATTCCGCACCTGAAGGACCATATGGGCCGCGCCGGCTATGACGCCTATCTGGGCGAGCGTGGCGTGAAACTGTCGGGCGGGCAGCGGCAGCGGATCGCGCTGGCCCGCGCCTTCCTGAAGGACGCGCCGATCCTGGTGCTGGACGAGGCGACCAGCGCGCTGGATTCCGAGGTCGAAGCGTCGATCCAGGAGGCGCTCGTCCGGGTGATGCAGGGCAAGACGGTGCTAGCCATCGCGCACCGGCTGTCCACCCTGTCGGAAATGGACCGGATCATCGTGATGGAGGCGGGACGGATCGTCGAGGAAGGCAGCCACGACAGCCTGCTGGCCCGCGGTGGCACCTATGCGCGTTACTGGAACCGCCAGTCGGGCGGGTTCATCCGCACCGAGGAAGAGGCGGCAGAGTGAGGGCGACGATCGTCCGGCTTGGCCACCACGGGGACGGCATTGCGGACGGCCCGATCTATGTGCCCCGCGCCCTGCCCGGCGAGGTGGTGGAGGGCACGCTCGATGGCGACCGGCTGCGCGACGTGCGGATCGTCACGCCTTCGGTCCATCGGGTGCGGCCGCCCTGCGCGCATTACCGGGCCTGCGGCGGCTGTTCCTTGCAGCACGCCACCGACGCCCTTGTGGTGGACTGGAAGGCCGATGTGGCGCGCACGGCCCTCGCCGCGCAGGGCTTGGTTGCGCCGATTCGAGGGGTCCAAACATCACCCCCCCGGTCTCGGCGGCGCGCGGTGCTGGCGGGGCGGCGCACGAAGGGGGGCGCGCTGGTGGGCTTCCATGCGCGAGCGACCGACACGCTGTTTGCAGTGACGGACTGCCATCTGCTTTCCCCGCCGCTTGCCGCCGTGCTGCCCGCCCTGCACGCGCTGACGCTGGCGGGCGCGTCGCGGACGGGCGAAGTCGCCTTTGCCCTGACCGCCACCGATACAGGCGTCGACATCGCGGCCACGGGGGGCAAGCCGACGGATGCCGCGCTGTCCGCCGCCCTGATCTCGGGTGCGGGACAGCCCGGCGTGGCGCGTCTGACCTGGAACGGCGAAGTGCTGGCCCTGTTCGCACCGCCGTCCCTGCGGATCGCCGGTGTCCCGGTTGCCCCGCCACCGGGCGCATTCCTGCAGGCCACCGCCGAGGGCGAGGCGGCACTGGTCGCCGCCGTGACCGAAGCGCTGGGCGGCGCAGCCCACGGTCCCGGCCCCGTGGTGGACCTGTTCGCGGGGCTGGGCACCTTCGCCCTGCCCCTGGCGCACCAGCGCGCCGTCCATGCGGTCGAGGGCGACGCGGCCCTGACCGGGGCATTGGCCACCGCGGTCCGCTCGGCGCCGGGGCTAAAGCAGGTCACGACCGAAACCCGTGACCTGTTCCGCAACCCCGTGCCACCCGAGGACCTGAACCGCTTCGCCGCCGCCGTCATCGACCCGCCCCGCGCCGGCGCCGAGGTGCAGACCCGTGCGCTGGCGGACTCACGGATCGCGACGGTCGCGATGGTGTCCTGCAACCCCGCGACCTTTGCCCGCGACGCGCGCATCCTGGTGGATGCCGGGTTTTCCATCGACTGGATCGACGTTGTTGACCAATTCCGCTGGTCTACGCACGTCGAACTTGCGGCCCGCCTGACACGCCGCCATATGCCGCGCTGACCTTGGCAGGAGTGGAACATGACGGCGCGTGAACGGCTGGGCGACTGGGTGGTCAGCCCCAGGGTGACGAACCTGATCCTCGGCGTGATCCTGTTCAACGCCGTCCTTCTGGGTCTGGAAACCGTCCCGCCAGCGATGAAGGCGGCAGGCGGCCTGATCGTCGCCCTGGACAAGCTTTGCCTGGCGATCTTCACGATAGAGATCGCGCTGAAGCTGGTTGCCTTCGGTCCGCGCTTCTTCCGCAGCGCCTGGAACGTGTTCGATTTCGTGATCGTCGCAATCTCGCTGGTCCCCGGCGCGCAGGGCCTGTCGGTGCTGCGGGCACTGCGCATCCTGCGCTTGTTGCGCGTGATCTCGGTCTCGCCCAGCCTGCGCCGTGTGGTGGAAGGCTTCATCACCGCCCTTCCCGGGATGGGGTCGGTGTTCCTGCTGATGGGGCTGATCTTCTACATCGGCGCGGTCATGGCCACAAAGCTGTTCGCCGCCAGTTTCCCCGAATGGTTCGGCGACCTGGGCAGTTCGGCCTATTCGCTGTTTCAGATCATGACGCTGGAATCCTGGTCCATGGGCATCGTCCGTCCGGTGATGGAGGTCTATCCCTACGCCTGGGCCTTCTTCGTGCCCTTCATCATGGTCACGACCTTCGCCGTGGTGAACCTGCTGGTCGGTCTGATCGTGAACTCCATGCAAGAGGCGCATGGGGCCGAGGACAACGCCAGGACCGATGCCTATCGGGACGAGGTGCTTGCCCGCCTGGCCGCGATCGAGGCGCGGATGGACGAAAGGTCACGCGCGGATACCCGCGATTAACCCTGTTCCGGCAGGCTGGATTTCGGGTTACAGTCCCCGAAAAAGTCGGGCAGGCAATTCAGGCGGGACGAACGGGCGGATGGTTTCCAGACGGATTGTATTGGGCGGACTGGCGGCGGCCTTGGCGGGGTGCGCCGAGAACAAGTTTCCTGTGTATCGCGGCCCCGAGGTCACGCAGATCATCGTCATGAAGGCCGACCGCAAGATGTACCTCCTGCACCACGACCGTGTGCTGAAATCCTACCGGATCGACCTGGGATTTGCTCCCGATGGCCACAAGGCGGTGGAAGGCGACGGGCGCACCCCCGAAGGCGTCTACTGGATCGACCGGCGCAACCCGAGTTCGTCCTTCTACCTGTCGCTCGGCATTTCCTACCCGAATTCGGTCGATGTCGAGGTCGCGCGTGGCATGGGTCTGCAACCGGGCGGCGACATCTTCATCCATGGCGAACGGCGGCCATGGGACCCGAAAGGCCCGGACTGGACCGCCGGGTGCATCGCCGTCACGAACAAGGAGATGCGCGAGATCTACTCGATGGTGCGCACTGGCACCCGGATCGACATCAACCCGTAAGGACCGATCCCGCGGGCGCGCCCAGGTTCATCACCCACCAGATCTTGCCGCTGGGTTCCTGGAACCACGAGAACCCGAGATCGCGCGCGCGACGGTCCAGAATGATGGTGCGCGTGTCGGGCTGTGCCATCCAGGCCGACAGGGTTTCCAGTTCGGTCTCGAAGCTTTCCGACAGGACCTCGCCCACAAGGGTGCCGCCGTAACCCGCCCGCGCGGCCCGGCTGATCGGCGACGACCCGTCCGACCCGAAGTGCCAGGGCCGGTTCTGCACCGCCATGTCGCGCGCATGGGTCGCGGCCGAGGCGATAAGTTGCGAATTCAGGGCGACCGCCGGTGCGCCGGCCGCCTGTCGCAGGGTGTTCACACTTTCCAGCATGCGCAGCTGGATCCTGTCGGTGTCGCGCGGCGTGATGCGATAGACCTGCGGCATGGGCCTGCCATCGGGACCAAGGGGCACCTCGGTGGGGCCAGTACAGGCGGCCATCGCAAGGGCGGACAGGGTCAGACTGATTGCGGCACGGCGGTTCATGGCAGGTCCTGCACTGGGTGGTCGGCGCGTTCTATCTGCAACGGCGCGCCACAGCAAACCCCACGCGCATGGTCTGACGGTTGTTTGAATTGCCGCTTCCTCGCGTCGTCGATAAACATGATGCTGGTCTTGCAATGACAAGAACGGAGCAGCCCATGACCCACCCGACGTCCCGCCTGTCGCGCCGCGGCTTTGTCACCACCGCGATCGCAAGCACCGTGGCCGCACCCGCGCTTGCCCAGTCGGCCAACACGACCGAATTCGAACGCGCGATCGGCAGCAGCGTGCGCCGCAACGTGTCCAGCTTCCGCATGCTGGAATGGCAGCCCTATTTCGAGAACCTGAACAAGGGCGCAATCCTGGTCGATATCACGTCGCGCGCGCTGCACTACTGGACGCCTGGCGGGCAGTACAAGCTGTATCCCACGTCGGTGCCCCTGACCGAGGACCTGACCCGTCGCGGGCGCACGCAAGTCACGTTCAAGGATCCCAGCCCATCCTGGCGACCGACCCCGGCGATGAAGCTGCGCGATCCCGACTGGCCGGATTTCATCCCGGCGGGCCCGGACAATCCGCTGGGCACCCGCGCGCTGCACCTGAGCTGGACCTACTACCGCATCCACGGCACCCACGACACGCGCAAGATCGGGCGCCGGTCGTCGAACGGATGCATCGGCCTGTTCAACGAACACATCGAGGAACTGTACGAGATGGCGCAGATCGGCACGCAGGTGTTGCTGATTTGACAACATCGGCGAGGGTCGCGACGGACGCCGCGTCGCACGTCTTTGCGATGGCGGGCAGGCAGAGTTTACTGAACCCACGAGGTACACAACTCGCCTCCGCGCCACCTCTGCATGGGCGCAGGCTAACTGGAGATTGACATGAAGAAACTCGCCCTCGCCGCCGTCATCACGGTTGCTGCGTCCTCCGCCTACGCTGGCGGCCTGTCCGCGCCGATCATGGACCCGACCCCGATCGCTGTTGACACCTCGGGTTCCTCGGCCGGCGGCATCGTCGTTCCGCTGATCCTGCTTGCCCTGATCGCAGCTGTCGCCGCGAACTGATCGAAAACGGGGTGCGCCGGACCACGGGGTTCGGCGCCCTTTCCGCCGATTGGCGTGGATCGGCACGCAGGTGTTGCTGATTTGACGACATCACGCGCCGTCTTCCGGGAATTCGCTTGCGATCCCTTTGCAATCAATGCCGGAAGCTGATTATACGACCTCACGAGGTACAGATTCTGCCCCCGCGCCACCTCTGCATGGGCGCAGGCTAACTGGAGGTTGACATGAAGAAACTCGCTCTCGCTGCCGTTCTGTCGGTTGCTGCGTCCACCGCTTTCGCTGGCGGCCTGTCCGCGCCGATCATCGAGCCGGAAGTGATCGTCCAGGACACGTCGGGCTCGTCGGCTGGCGGCATCGTCGTTCCGCTGATCCTGCTCGCGCTGATCGCTGCGGTCGCTGCGAACTGATTTCAGGCGCAAGCCTGATGGAAAAGGCGGCTGGGAAACCAGCCGCCTTTTTCTTTGCCTTTGTGGGACCGGGCAGACCGAGGCCGCGGCAGACCTAGCCGATCCAGCCGCGCAGGTTATCCTCGACCACGGCGACCAGGGCCGACACATGGGCGTCGTCGTCGTTCAGGCAGGGGATGTAGGTAAAGCTCTCGCCGCCGGCGTGCATGAAGCTTTCACGGATTTCGCCGTTGATCTCTTCCAGCGTCTCGATGCAGTCGGCTGAAAACGCCGGCGCAATCACCGCGATGCGCTTCTTGCCGGTCTCGGCGAGGCGCGCGACCTCTTCCACGGTGTAGGGCTTCAGCCACTCCTCGGGCCCGAATCGGGACTGGAAGGTGGTGACGATCTGGTCCTTATCCCAGCCCAGGCGTTCGCGCAGCAGACGCGTCGTCTTCTGGCACTGGCAATGATACGGATCGCCTTCCATCAGATAGCGGCGCGGCACCCCGTGGTAGCTGGCCACCAGCAGGTCGGGCTTGTGGTCCAGCCCCGCATAGGCGCGCTCGACCGATTGTGCCAGCGCCTCGACATAGGCCGGATGTTCGAAATAGGCGGGCACCGTGCGCACCGGCGGCTGCCATTTCTCGTCCATCAGGGAACGGAAGAACTGGTCGTTCGCGGTAGCGGTCGTGGCGCCTGCGTATTGCGGGTAGAGCGGGAAGAACAGGATCTTGCGGCAGCCCTGGTCCAGCATCGCCCGGACCTTCGACTTCGTGGACGGATTGCCGTAGCGCATGCAGAAATCCACAACGACATCATCACCATAGCGTGCAGCCAGTTCGGCCCGAATCTTCTCGGTCTGCGCCTTGGTGATCGTCATCAGCGGGCTTTCGCCGGCCTCGTGGTTCCAGATCTCCTTGTAGTTCGCGCCCGAGGAAAACGGCCGCTTCGACAGGATCACCAGTTGCAGCAGCGGCTGCCAGATCCAGGGGGAATAGTCGATCACCCGGCGGTCCGACAGGAATTCGTTCAGGTAGCGCCGCATCGACCAGTAGTCGTAGTTGTCCGGCGTCCCGAGGTTCGCCAGCAGCACACCGACGCGCGCAGGCTTCAGCGCGGGGTGGTCGGCCGGGGCGTGGACCGGGCGTTCCGCCAGATCGGCCGCGCCTTTCGGCGTCTTTGCGTCGAACATCATCGTCTCCTGCGTCGACTGCGTGGGGTCGGACTGCATCGAAGCATTGGACATAACCGTGAAAAACCTCTCGTCAATCCAGCTGCGGCAACGATGCACCCGATGCAGGCCCACCTGCGTTCTGGCCCAGGGCATCGGCCAGCCGCGTAGTGGCTGATCCGGGGCGCAACGGCTGTGGCTGGTCGGGGTGCGGGGCCCAGCCGGTCAGCACCACCATCTCGAAGGTCGCGGGAATGCGCCCGCCGTCCATCGCGTGGCGGTCGGCATAGATGGCGCAGGCCCGTGCGATGACTGCGCGCCGGGTCGGGTGGCGCAGCCGCGCGGCCATCGCGTTCGTTTCGCCCATGGCGCGCAAGTCGTGCATAAGGAAAAGCGGGTCGGCGTAGGTGACGGGCAGCGTCACGCTGTCGGCCACCGGCAGCGCCAGCCCCGCCCGCTGCAGAAGCGCGCCAAGGTCACGGATCTCGCCCATGGGCAGCACGCGGGGCGACAGACCACCCGATTCGGCGATCTCGGCCTCGGCCAGCGCCTGCCGGAGCTCGGCCAGCGTTTTCCCGCCGAACGTCACACCCAGAAACAGGCCGTCCGGCCCCAGCGCCCGGGCGCATTGCACGATCTGGCCCACGGGATCATCGGCCCAGTGCAAGGCCAGCGCATGGATCACAAGGTCATGCGCGCCGTGCTCAAACGCCAGCATCGGATCGTCCGGAACGATGCGAAGGCCGGGCATCACCCCCTGCCAGACCTGCGGATAGGGTGTCACCACGGCTGGCGCCGTAAACGCCCTGTTAACCATCGCCAGTCTTTCCTGCACTTCATCGCGGGCAGCGCAGTGCAGGAAATCCGCAAGCCCGGTGGCCACGGCCCGGCGCCGCTGGGTCGTCAGACGGATGCGATCGGTCAGGACAGGCGGAGAGGCGGACATGGACCCTTCTTGCGAGGCTGGCACGGCACCACCGGGGGCGTCGCGGCTGGCTGGACTGGCGGGCGCTGCCTTGCGGCATGGCCGCCGAACCATGCAGCAGGCCTTGCGGGAAATCTACCCGCCGACCTGCGCCTTGTGTGACGCTCTGGTGGAACAGGACCATGCGCTATGCCCCGACTGCTGGTCCAAGACGCCGTTCCTGGCCGGCCTTGTCTGCGATTGCTGCGGAGCAGCCCTGCCGGGCGACGATGCCGAGGCACAGCGATGCGATGACTGCCTCGCCCTGGCAAGGCCCTGGTCGCGGGGTCGCGCCGCACTGGCCTACACGGGCAAGGGCCGCGCCGCCGTCCTGTCGCTGAAACATGGCGACCGGCTTGATCTTGCGGTCGCGGCCGGGCGCTGGCTGGCGCGCGCGGCACGGCCGATCCTGCGGCCTGGCATGGTGATCGTCCCGGTGCCCGTGCACCGGTGGCGGCTGGTCCTGCGCCGCTACAACCAGGCGGCCCTGCTGGCCCATGCCCTGGGCCGCGAAACCGGGCTGATGGTGCTACCCGATGCGTTGATCCGAACCCGCCCCACTGGCACCCAGGACGGCAAGGGGCGCGAGGCGCGGTTCGACAACGTCGCGGGGGCCATTCGCCCCCGTCCCTCGCGCATTGCCGCACTGGCGGGGCGCGACGTGCTGATCCTTGACGACGTGATGACCTCAGGCGCAACCTTTGCCGCCTGCGCCGATGCGGCCCATGCGGCCGGCGCGGGATCGGTCAGCGTCCTTGCACTGGCGCGCGTGGCGAAAGCCCCCTAGGTTCAGGTGGTTTGCAACCGAGGGGAAAGGCGCGCGCCGTGGCCCGTGTCGAGATCTACACCTCGCCGCTCTGCGGCTATTGCCACGCGGCCAAGCGCCTCCTGACCCAGAAGGGCGCCAGCTTCGAGGAAACCGACGTGGCGCGCGACCCCGCCCAGCGCCGTGTGATGATGGACCGCGCGGGCGGCCGCCACACGGTGCCGCAGATCTTCATCGACGGCCGGCATGTCGGTGGCTGCGACGACCTGTTCGCCCTGGACCGGTCCGGGGGCCTCGACCCGCTGCTCGCGGCATGACGGGGATGCGCGCGGCCCTCGTCCAGATGACATCGTCGGACGACCCGGCCGAGAACCTCGCCACGGTGCTGGACTACCTGCGCCAGGCGTCCGAGGCCGGCGCGGACATCGTGCTGACGCCCGAGGTCACGAACTGCGTCGCCACGTCCCGCACCCGGCAAGAGGCTGTCCTGTCCCGCGAAGAGGATGACCCGCTGCTGGCCGCCGTCCGGGCCGAGGCCGCCCGCCTGGGTCTTTGGGTGCTGCTGGGGTCGCTCGCGATCAAGACCGGCGATGCGGACGGGCGATTTGCCAACCGCTGCTTCGTGATCGGGGCCGACGGCGAGGTCGTCGCGCGCTATGACAAGATCCACATGTTCGACGTGCAGGTGTCGGACACCGAAACCCACCGCGAATCCGCGGGGTTCCGGCCCGGCACCCGCGCCGTCGTGGCCGATACGCCGTTCGCGCGCCTGGGCCTGACGATCTGCTACGACCTGCGGTTTCCGCACCTGCACCGCGCCCTGGCCAAGGCGGGGGCCCAGGTCCTGACCGTGCCCGCCGCCTTCACGCCCCCCACCGGCAAGGCCCACTGGGAGGTGCTGCTGCGCGCCCGCGCGATCGAGACCGGGTGTTTCGTTCTGGCCCCCGCGCAGACTGGAAGCCACCGAATCACCGAAGGCCGCCCCCGCACCACCCACGGTCATTCACTGGCGATCTCGCCCTGGGGCGAGGTGCTGGCCGATGCGGGGAAGGTGCCTGGTCTGACAATCGTTGATCTGGACCTTAACGATGTGGATGCTGCACGCGCGCGCATCCCCGCGCTGACCCACGACCGCCCCTTCGACGGACCCTGATGGACACCACCGAAAGCCTTGCCGCCGCCCTGTTCAGCGAGCTCTTCATGGCTGACCAGCTGGCACGCGTCCGGGTGTCGAAGGTGCTGCCCAAGGGAATGGAGCTGTCGCATTTCTCGGTCTTGAACCACCTCGCGCGGTCCAGCGACGAACGCACCCCGGCGCAGCTGGCACGGTCGTTCCATGTGACGCGCGGTGCGATGACGAACACGCTCGCGCGGCTGGAATGGGCCGGCTACATCCACATTCGCCCCGACTGGGACGACGCCCGGCGCAAGTTCGTGGCGATCAGCCCGTCGGGACGCGCCGCCTATGATGCGGCCCTGGCCTCGATCGCGCCGGTTCTGGCCGACGTCGTGCGCACCATCGGCGAGGCGCGGGTGCGCACCGCGCTGCCCGTGCTGCGCGAACTACGCACCCACCTGGGCGAGGACGGGGCCTGAAGGACCCGACCAGGGCGCGACAATAGGGCATCGGATGGCCGCGGACTGCCGCCGCACCGCTGATGGTCTGCACTTTATCCCGTCAGGTCGTTGCGACGGTTGAACGCGCCCGGGTGGCCCGGGCGGGGTGCGTAGCGCTACCGGTCGCGGAACTGCGGCTCGCGCTTGTCGAGGAAGGCGGCCATGCCTTCCTTCTGGTCCTCGGTGCCGAACTGGGCATGGAACAGCCGCCGCTCGAACAGCAAGCCCTCGGACAGCGGCACCTCGAAGGCGCGGTTGACCGCCTCCTTGACGGCCATGGTCGAGACCATCGACTTTTCGGCCACCTTGCGGGCGACCGCCATCGCCTCTTCCATCAGCTTCTTGGCCGGGACCACACGACTTACCAGCCCGGCGCGCTCGGCCTCGGCCGCGTCCATGAAGCGGCCGGTCAGGTTCATGTCCATGGCCTTGGCCTTGCCCACCGCCCGCGCCAGACGCTGCGTGCCGCCCATTCCCGCCATGATCCCGAGGTTGATTTCGGGCTGACCGAACTTGGCGGTGTCCGCCGCGATGACGATGTCGCACATCATCGCCAGTTCGCACCCGCCGCCCAGCACATAGCCCGAAACCGCAGCGATCACGGGCTTGCGGATTCGGCGGATTCGTTCGGCCTCACGGCCATAGAGGTCGCCCAGAAAAGCGTCGACATAGGACTTGTCTGCCATCTCCTTGATGTCGGCCCCGGCGGCGAAGGCCTTTTCCGACCCGGACAAAAGGATGACCCGCACCCTGTCGTTGGCATCGGCTTCAACCATTGCCTCGCCCAGTTCGGCCATCAGTTCGCTCGACAGGGCGTTCAGCGCGTCGGGCCGGTTCAGCCGGATCGAGGCTATGCTGTCCTCGATCTCGACGACGATCGTCTTGTAGGCCATGCGTTCCGCCCCCCGTGCGTTCCCGGTGTCAGACCCGCGGACCCTTACCAGCCCTGCCGCATCGTTCAAGTCTGCCGAAACGTCACCTCTGACAGACCGGGCACCAGAACGACGACCGCCCGGACTGCACGGTGCGCCGCACCACGCCGTTGCAGCCGGGGGTCACGCAAGGCGCACCCTCGCGGTCATAGACCCGGAATGCGTGCTGGAAGTAGCCCAGTTCCCCATCCGCCTGGCGATAGTCGCGCAGGCTGGACCCGCCGGCCTCGATCGCCTCGGCCAGCACCTCGCGGATCACCGGGACAAGGTGCCGCACCCGCGCTTCGGCGATCCGCCCAGCCTTGCGCAGGGGCGAGATGCCCGCCCGGAACAGCGCCT
>CAYYOE010000091.1:0-10858 GCA_964473055.1 uncultured Rhodobacterales bacterium
TGGGCGGATGAAGGGCTGGCGGGGGGGGCCTCGGGGCCGAGGCTTACGGGTACGCCGCCCGGCCCCTGGGCGGTGCTGACTGGCCCGGAAGGCGGCTTTTCGCCCGCCGAGCGTGCACGGCTGTCCGCCCTGCCCTTCGTTTGCCCTGTCCGGCTTGGCCCCCGCATACTGCGCGCGGAAACGGCCGCGCTGGCGGCGCTGGTGATCTGGCAGGCCTCGCTTGGGGACTGGCGATGACCCTGCGCGCCGCCGGGCCGGGGGACGTGGCGGCACTGGACCGGTTCCTTACAGCGCGGGCGGACACCTCGATGTTTCCGCTGGCCAATCTGAGGGCGCAGGGGCTGGGACATGGAAGGGGCGGCGAGGATGCCCATGCCACGCGGTTCTGGGTGGCGGATGGCGCGGGCGGCATTGCCGGTGCGCTGGGCCTGACGGCGGGGGGCATGCTGCTGCCGCAGTGGCCCGACGGGGACTGGACCCTTGCGCGGAACCTGCTTGCGGCCACGCAGGTCGAGGGGGCGGTCGGCCCGGCCGACCAGGTGCGGCCCATGCTCGCCGCTCTGGGGTTGGACGCCGCGCCCCGTCGCGGCGACACCGACCAGCCGTCCTTTGTTCTGGACCTTTCGGACCTGTTCGTGCCGGAAAGTCCGGGCAACCTCCACCTGCCGGGAACCGACGACCTGCCCTGGCTGACGGACTGGCGTGCGGCCAGCGCTGCCGAGATCTATGGCGCAACCGGCCCCTCTGCCCGGATGCGCGCGGGCGCCGAGGTGCGGCACTGGATCGCCGAGGGCAGCCACCGCGTGCTGCGCGTGGCGGGCGACCCGGTGGCGATTTGCGGCTTCAATGCCGCCCTGCCCGAGATCGTGCAGGTGGGCGGGGTCTATACTCCGCCCCCCCTGCGCGGGCGCGGCCATGCCCGGCGGGCGGTCGCGCTGCACCTTGCCGAGGCGCGCGAACAGGGCGTGACCCGCGCCGTCCTGTTTGCCGCCAACGAGGCCGCCGCACGGGCCTACATCGCCATCGGGTTCCGTCGCACGGGCACATTCGCGCTTGTGCTGTTCAAAGGCGGCATCGTCCTGCCGGTGCAATGACCGCCCTTGCAGCGTCCCGCCGCGGCCCAAATGCCGCCACGATTGCACGACATGGTCGGAACGAGGTAAATCGGTACAACGATCATGATCGCGAGAGCCCTTCCGGCAATGTCCTTCATCCGCCCCGAGGCCGCGCAGGAACTGCGCCGCTGGCGCGAATCCCTGATCGGCGGGGCCATGTGCCTTGCCGGGCTCTGGATCGCGCTCGGGACACATGGAATCATGTCGACCGTCGGCGCGTCGCTGCTCGTCATGGGCACGATCATGCTGTTCCTCGGCATCCAGCGCGCTCGCTTTCGCGTGGGTGCGGGGGGCGCCGGACTGGTGCAGGTGGACGAAGGGCAGGTAACGTACTTCGGTCCCTACGAGGGGGGCACCATTGCCCTGTCGATGCTTGAGCGGGTCGAACTGGACCCTACGGGACGGGACGGGGCGCGCTGGCTTCTGACCCAGTCGGGGCATCCCCCCCTTGCAGTGCCGACCGATGCCGCGGGCGGCGAGGCGTTGTTCGACGTTTTCGCCAGCCTGCCCGGTCTGAACACCGAACGCATGCTGACCGAATTGCGTCGCCGACCCGACGCCCGGGTGACCATCTGGAAGAACGCCCAGATCGCCCTGCGCTAGGAATCGCCGCCGGACGGGACGGGGTGGCTCGGCTCACCTCGGCGGGCGTCAGCCAATGTCCAGTCGGATTTCCACCACGGTCACGGCACCATCGCCAATCCAAGGGCGCAAGTCTGCTGCCCGCGACCATGCGGCACGATCTGTTGCGACCATCGCGCGTCGACTCGTCCGGAGCGCCGCTGTGGTCGCGAACAGGGGCAGGCCACGCTGCTGCCCAGCAAAAGGCGATCGCATGCCGTCATGATGGCCGTCGACGCGGCGCGGCGGGCCGACGGGTCCCAAACGCGCATACGACACGCCCCTGCGTAGTCCAGATCGCGTGAACCTCGGACCAGTGCGGAACCTTGTCTGCCGGGTAGCCGACAATCTTGCCCGTCGCGATGCCGGGAAACCGCCGCATCGCTTCCAGGTGGGGACCAGACCCAAGATAGGCCCGCATCGCCGCACGGTCCGACCAGACCGACAGCGTATGATGGACCCCGTTGATGGTGCGCGAAGTGGCCGAGATGTTGCCGGGCGCGCGGCGCGCCTGCGCCATGGACCGCAGGGCATGGAACCAGAAGGACGGGATGTGCCGGATCCGACGCACCCGCAACCCGGTTATGGAAACGTGGACTTCGGACGTCGTCATGCCTGGTGTTCCTTCATCGAGGGCCCTTGCGTGCATCGCACCATGCGGTCAGGCCCACCTGACAAGTGCGCGCCAAGCCAGGGGTGACGGGCAAGATCAGAAGATAGCGACCCTTCCCCGCGCTTGCCTGGCCATGTGAGGAAAGCTAACTTCTACAATATGCAGATATAAACGACACTTACCTTACTTTGGGAATGACCGCACGGGATGCACGATGAAATGCCCGCCACCGCAGGGTCGTCCGGCGTGACGCCCAAGACCGCCTACCATCACGGCGACCTGCGCGCCCAGTTGATCGCCGCGGTGCGCGATCTGGTCGAGACCCACGGACCGGACGGGTTTTCCATATCCGAGGCGGCGCGCCGCGCCGGGGTCAGTTCGGCCGCGCCCTACAAGCATTTCAAGGACCGCCCCGAAATCCTGCGCGGTGTCGTCAGCGAGGCCATGGACCGGCTGCATGCGGCCATGGAGGCCCGCGCCACGGCATATGCCCCCGGTACGCTGGAAGCGGTCGCGGCGATCGGTCAGGCCTATGTCGACTTTGCCAAGTCGGAACCCGGCGTCTTCCGGCTGTCCTTCGGCCTGACCGAAGGGCACGAGAACGCCCCTGACCTTCTGGCAAAGGGCAAGAGCTGTCTTTGCGTCGTTGCCCGTGCGGTCGCCGCATGTCTTGGTCGGCTGCCCGATGATCCGGACGTGCAGCGCAAGGCCTACATGCTGTGGTCCTTCGTTCACGGCCATTCGTTTCTGCACATCGACATGAAGTCAAAGGTCACGACCGCCCGGATCGACGACTGGGACTACCTGATGGCGGTCAGTCACGCGGTCCTGAATCAGCCTGCGCTCGACCAATCGGCGCATTCGCCCCGGTGATGCGGCGCCAGGGCGGTCTGGCAATGTATCCGTCCCACCGGTCAGGATGCCGTTCGGCTGACACAGCCAGGATACCCACCGCGACGTCGAAGCCGCCACCGGCTGCAGACCGGTCCCGAAGGCGGATCGGACGACCCGGGCGGCATCGGTCGCCACACCCGCAGCCAGCCAAAAGGTAGGCCACTGCGCCCCACAGGGTTGCGTCGGCGGACGACCCTCTGGTTTAATCCCGGATCGGGAGGTACCGGGTCGCATGTCCGTATCGAGGCGCACAGTTCTGGCCGGCCTGCTGGCCGGGGTTGCCGCCCCGGCCCTCGCCCGCGCGCCGGACCGGTCCAAGATCCCGCCGCCCCGGCCCGGCTCCATCGGCGGCGCCACGCCCCGCGCCGAAAGCTGGACACGCGGCACCGGACCGCAGGTTCGCAGCCTCGACGCGCTTCTGTCCGAGGCGCGGCTGGGCGGACAGGTCACATTCGCGGTCGCCGATGCCCATTCCGGCCTCGGGCTGGAAGGCCGCGATCCGGGCAGCCCGATGCCGCCCGCCAGTACCGCCAAGGCCATCACCGCCGCCTACGCGCTGGACCGGCTTGGCCCCGGATTCCGCTTCCGCACCCGCATCGTCGCCACCGGCCCGGTGGAAGGCGGCGCCCTGCGCGGCGACCTGATCCTGCTGGGCGGCGGCGACCCGACGCTTGATACCGACGCGCTGGCTGCCCTCGCCCGCGATCTCGCCCGCGCCGGTGTGCGCACTGTGTCGGGCCGCTTCCTGTGGCATGACCGTGTCTTGCCGCAGGTGGCGGCGATCGACCCCGACCAGCCGCCGCATGTCGGATACAACCCCGCCATCTCGGGGCTGAACCTGAACTACAACCGCGTCCACTTCGAATGGGCGCGTGCGCAGGGCGGCTACCGTGTCGCCATGGACGCGCGGTCCGACACGGTCCGCCCCGAGGTCCGCACCGCGTCGATCCGCGTGGTCGAGCGCACCAGCCCCGTCTACACCTACGAGAACGGCGGCGGCATCGAAAGCTGGACCGTCGCGCGCGCGGCCCTGGGCGAGCGCGGGTCGCGCTGGCTGCCGACGCGCCAGCCCGGCGCCTATGCCGCCGAGGTCTTCCGCTGGCTGGCCGCACAGTCGGGTGTGCGCCTGCCCGATCCGCAGCCGTCGGGCGGCCGGATCGAAGGAACGGTGATCGCCGAACGCACCAGCGGCGACCTGCCCCGCGTCGCCCGCGACATGCTGAACTGGTCCACAAACCTGACAGCCGAGGCGCTCGGCCTGACCGCTGCAGGTGTCGGGGGCGCGTCCCCGCCGTCCCGGCTGGCGGACTCGGCGGGCGCGATGAACCGTTGGCTGGCCGCCCGCGCGCCAGGGGTGCGGCCCGCTTTCGTCGACCATTCGGGCTTGTCGCCGGCCTCGCGGATCAGCGCCTCCGACATGGTCGCCGCGCTGGTGGCCCTTGGCCCCGACAGCGCGATGGCCGGGCTGCTGAGGGATTTCCCCCTGCGCGACCAGGGTGTCCCGCATCCGGTCAAGGTCCGTGCCAAGACCGGCACGCTGAATTTCGTCAGCGCGCTTGCCGGGTTCGCGCGTACACCGGACGGCACCGAACTGGCCTTCGCGATCTTCACCGCCGACCTGCAACGCCGCCAGGGCCTGCGCGCCGACGAGGCCGAACGCCCGCAGGGCGGGCGCGAATGGACTGGCCGCGCCCGCGCCCTGCAACGCGGCCTGATCGACCGCTGGGCCAGCCTTTACGGCGCCTGACGGAGCGTATCCGGACCGTTTGTCACTGGGCGGTATAGCCCCCGTCCACCGGCACGATCGCGCCGGTCACGAAGCCTGCGCGCGGCGACAGCAGCCAGACGATCAGGTCCGCCACCTCTTCGGGCCGCCCGATCCGGCCGATGGGATGCAGCGGGTCCAGCATCTCGTGCGAGGATTGTGCCCCCCCGGTGGCCTGCGCCGCCAGACTGTCCAGCATCCGCGTGTCGATCCCGCCAGGGCAGACCGAATTCACCCGGATCCCCGCCTTGCCATATTCCAGTGCCGCGTTCTTCGTCAGGCCGTTCACCGCGTGCTTGGAGGCCACATAGGGCGAAAGCCCCGGAAACCCGATCAGCCCGGCGACCGACGACAGGTTGACGATGGCGCCGCCCCCCGTGGCCAGCATCGCCCGGATCTCGGATTGCAGGCAGTAGAAGGTGCCCTTCAGATTGACCGCCAGGATCTGGTCGAGGTTCGCCTGGGTATGGTCGGCGAGGGGTGCCATCGTCCCCTCGATCCCGGCGTTGTTCACCGCACAGTCAAGCCGTCCGAACGCGGCCACGGTGGCATCGACCAGTGCCTGAACGGCTGCGGGATCGGCCACGTCGCAGGGCAACGCACGCGCCTCGCCCCCCGCCGCCGCGACCATCCGCGCGGTCTCGTCCAGGCCCGCCGCATCGATGTCGGACACGACGACCCGCGCCCCCGCCGCGGCCAGCGCCAGCGCCGTCGCTCGACCGATGCCCGCGGCAGCACCGGTGACAAGGGCGGATTTTCCTGCAAGATCGCTCATGGCTTCCTCCGTTCCATTGGGACGAAACAAGCATCGCATGGACCCGTCGTGCCCGCCTTGCGACGGATCAAGGCCAGGTCTGCCGGCTGCCGGCGCCCGGACTCAGCAGTTCGGCACGTTCACGGCCAGCCCGCCCAGCGCGGTTTCCTTGTACTTGTGGCTCATGTCCGCGCCGGTCTGGCGCATCGTCTCGATGGCGGCGTCCAGCGGCACCAGATGCGTGCCGTCACCCCGAAGGGACAGGGACGCCGCCGACACCGCCTTGATCGCGCCCAGGCCGTTGCGTTCGATGCAGGGCACCTGCACCAGCCCGCGCACCGGATCGCAGGTCATCCCAAGATGATGTTCCAGCGCGATCTCGGCGGCATTCTCCACCTGCATCGGTGTGCCGCCCAGCACTTCGGCCAGCCCCGCGGCGGCCATGGCGGCGGCCGATCCCACCTCGGCCTGGCAGCCGCATTCCGCCCCGCTGATCGAGGCATTTGTCTTGATGATCCCGCCGATGGCCGCGGCGGTTAGCAGGAAATCCCCGACCCGGTTGCTTGAGGCCCCCGGCACATGGTCCAGCCAATATCGGATGACGGCGGGAATGACCCCCGCCGCCCCGTTCGTGGGCGCCGTCACCACCTGTCCACCCGCCGCGTTCTCTTCGTTCACGGCCATGGCATAGACGCTCATCCAGTCGTTGATCGTGTGCGGGGGGGTCAGGTTCAGCCCACGCTCGGCCAGCAGATGCGCATGGATGCCCTTGGCGCGCCGCTTCACGCCCAGCCCGCCGGGCAGGATGCCCTCGCCCTGCAGCCCCCGGTCGATGCAGTCCGACATCACCGCCCAGATGCGGGCAAGCCCGGCCTCGAGGTCTGCCCGCGACCGGCGTGCCAGTTCGTTCGCCCGCTTCATCGCCGAAACCGACAGGCCCGATGTCTGCGCCATCTCCAGCATCTCGACCGCCGTGCGAAACGGATACGGCACGGGCGGCCCGTCATCCGCCGCCTCGCGCCCCTCGGCCAGTTCCGCGGCGGTACGCACGAAGCCGCCGCCGATGGAATAGTAGGTCTCGGACAGGATCACGTCGCCCTGGGCATCCGTGGCCCGCAGGACCATCCCGTTGGCGTGCCCGGACAGGGGCGGACCGTAGTCGAACACGAGGTCCCGGTCCGGCGCGAAATGCAGCCGCGGAAGCCCCGGGGGGGCCACGCGCCCCTCCGACCGGATGGCGGCCAGCGCCGTTTCGGCCGCGCCCGCGTCGTAACTGTCCGGCAAGAACCCGGCGAGTCCCAGGATCACCGCCCGGTCCGTGGCGTGGCCTTGCCCGGTGAAGGCGAGCGAGCCGTGCAACGAGGCACGCAACCCCACCGGATGGAACGGCGAGGCCCGCAGCCGGTCGAGGAACCGACCTGCCGCCACCATCGGCCCCATCGTATGGCTTGACGACGGGCCGATGCCGACCTTGAACACATCGAAGACGGACAGGAACATCGCACTCCCCTTGGGTCGCCCTGGTGCGGATGCTAGGCGACCCGGCTGCCTTCGGCCAGCCTGCCCGGGCCGCCGCCGACCCCCGGCCCCTGCCAGCGCACAACCCGCCGCTAACGTTGCCGGGATAGCGTCGCGCCCGCGCAGGACAGTACCGGATCGGCGAGCATGTCCAACCAGTTCGGAGTCTTCGCCCTGTCGGACCTGTCCTGGTCCGGCCCGGATCCGTTCTCGTCCGGCAGTTCCCGCAATTCGAGCGCCATCTCGAACGGCACGATCATCACCCTGTCGCCCTCGGCCACGCGCGTGATCCTGGATGTCACCGACAACGACCCGTTCTTCGAGGACGGCGACAGCGGCCAACGTCTGGTCGATCCGGTCACGCTCGGCGGCACGACCTACCCGGCGAACACAAGCGTCGAGAACGAATACAGCTATGTCATCCGGCCGGTCGGGTCCACCGACCCGGCGGATGACATCACCATCTATGCAGTCGAGTTCGGCGCAGACATCGTCGCCATCGCCGCGTCCCACCCGCTGATCCCGGGGCAGAGCTATCAGATCCAGCCTGGCGGCAGCAATTCGCCCAGCCCGACCTTTGCCAGCCTGTATGTCTGCTTCACGGCCGGCACCCGCATCGCGACCCCGTGCGGCAGTCGCCGGATCGAACACCTGCGCCCCGGCGATCCGGTGATGACGCTCGATGGCGGCCCGCAGCCCGTCGCCTGAGTTGGGCAACGGCGAATCCTTGCGGATGCCGCGCAGGCGCCGGTGCGCTTTGCCCCCGGGGTTCTGGGCAACGCGCGGGCACTGCGCCTGTCGCCGCAGCACCGGGTTCTCTGGCGCCACGCCGGGCAAGAGGTTCTCGTGCCCGCAAAGGCCTTTGTGGGACAACGGGGCGTCCGGAAACTGCCTGCCGGGCCGGTTTCCTACCTGCATCTGCTGTTTGCGGACCACCAGATCATCCGTGCAGAGGGCGCGGCCGTAGAAACGCTCTTTCCGGGCCCCGTGGCGCTGGACGTCCTTTCGGCGGGCGAACGTGCCGCCATCCGGCCCTTGCTTCGGACCAATGCCCCCCGGCCCGCCCCCTACTATGCGCGCGCCACTTCCGGACCATGTGCCCAACGTGATCGCCCGGCGGCCGGTTGCCGCGTTCGATGCGCACCGGGTCTTGCCGCGGACGGCCCGCGTCCCTGGCCCCCGGAGGAAGCGAACCCTTGACGCGAACCCTTAACGCGAACCCGGGCACCACACCGCTTCCACGTCCGGTTGGGCCGCCTTCTGCTGCCCCGACCGCTGGCACACTGCCACGTTCTGTGCCAGAACCCCGACGTTCCCCGCCCGGAGGATGCGATGGCCGCCCCGCTCAACCCCATCGATACCGCGAAATATGCCGCCGCCGTGCGGGCAGCCGACATCGTCGAGGATGGCATGACGGTGGGTCTCGGGACCGGATCGACCGCCGCCTGGATGGTGCGCCGCCTTGGCGAACGCGTGCGGGACGAGGGGCTGCGGATCACCGGCGTCCCCACTTCCGCCCGGACCGCCGACCTCGCCCGCGAGGTGGGGGTGCCGCTGACTACCCTGGACGAGGCTAAGTGGCTGGACCTGACGATTGACGGCGCCGACGAGGTCGACCCGAACTTTGCCCTGATCAAGGGCGGCGGCGGCGCGCTATTGTGGGAAAAGATCGTGGCCACCGCGTCCGACCGCATGGTGGTCATCACGGATGCGACCAAGCGCGTGGGGCAGCTTGGCGCCTTCCCCCTTCCGGTCGAGGTGATTTCCTTCGGCTGGCGCACCAGCCAGGCGCTGATCGAGGAATTACTGGGAAGTCTCGACGTCACCGGCGACGTGACCCGGCTGCGCATGTCGGGCGAGCAGCCGTTCCGCACCGACGAGGGCAACCTGATCCTCGATCTCGCGCTCGGCCGCATCGGAAACCCGCGGCAACTGGGACTGTCGCTGAATCAGGTGCCCGGCGTGGTGGAGAACGGGCTGTTCGTCGACATCTGCGACACGCTTGTCACCGGCCACGCCGATGGCCGGGTCGAGGTCGAGGATGTTCAGGCCGGCACCCGCGCCGAGGCGCGGGTCGATCTGGGTGCGCCTGCAAACATCTTCGCCGATCTGAGGCGGGACGAATGACCTTCGACGTCGATCTCTTCGTCATTGGCGGCGGGTCGGGTGGCGTGCGCGCTGGCCGGGTCGCGGCCGAGGGTGGCGCGCGCGTGATGCTGGCCGAGGCCGACCGCATGGGCGGCACCTGCGTCATCCGCGGTTGCGTGCCGAAGAAGCTGATGGTCTTTGCATCGGGCTACGCCCAGTCGGCACGCGAAGCGGCGGACTATGGCTGGCAGATCGAGATGGGCGGGCTGGACTGGGGGCGGTTCCACGGACGCCTGACAAGCGAACTGGATCGTCTCGAGGGCATCTATACCGCAAACCTGAAGAAGGCCGGTGTGGAGATCGTGCACGAACACGCCTCGGTTGCCGATGCGCACACGGTTGAACTCGTCTCCGGGCGGCGCGTAACGGCGAAGCACATCCTCGTCGCCACAGGCGGCCGCCCGTTCAAGCCCGCGGAAACGGCGGGGATCGAACACGCCATCGTGTCGGACGACGTCTTTCACCTGCAGGAACTGCCGAAGCGCCTGCTGATCGTCGGCGGCGGCTATATCGCCTGCGAGTTCGCCTGCATCTTCCAGGGCCTCGGTAGCCGGGTCACCCAGTTCTACCGCGGCGCGCAGATCCTGCGCGGCTTCGACGACGAATGTCGCGGACACCTGGCCGAGCTGATCCAGGGCCGCGGCATCGACCTGCGGCTTGGCACCGACGTCCAGTGGATCGAACGCCGCGACGACGGCCTGCGGGTCAAGGCGACCGACGGCATGGAAGCGACCTTCGACCAGGTGCTCTATGCCACCGGCCGCAAGCCGAATTCGGGCGGCATGGGGCTGGCCGAGGCCGGGGTGAAGCTTGGCCGCTGGGGCCAGGTCGAGGTCGACCGGTTCAGCCAGACCGCGGTGCCCTCGATCTATGCCATCGGCGACGTGACCGACCGGGTGAACCTGACCCCGGTGGCAATCCGGGAAGGCGCGGCCTTCGTGGAAACCGTGTTCCGCGGCAATCCCACCCCGGTCGACCACGACTGCATCCCGTCGGCCGTCTTCACCCAGCCCGAATACGGGGCGGTCGGCCTGACCGAGGAAGCCGCGCGCGAACGGGAAGAGATCGAGGTCTACTGCGCCGCGTTCCGTCCGATGCAGGGCGCCTTCATCGGCCGCGAGGAGCGCGTGCTGTTCAAGCTGATCGTCAGCCGCGCGACCCGCCGCGTGCTGGGGTGTCATATCATCGCACCGGGCGCGGGCGAGATGATCCAGCTTGCGGGCATCGCGGTGAAGCTGGGCGCGACGAAAGAGGATTTCGACCGCACCGTGGCCGTGCATCCGACCATGGCGGAAGAGATCGTGCTGATGAAAACCCCTGTGAGAACGGCTTGATTTTCGGGCATCCGTGCACACTTTACGGAACATCCCGACAGGATGATGGAGGACGTAGGGCTTAATGGCTGGCAACAACGGCGGACCCTGGGGCGG
>CAYYOE010000092.1:0-8146 GCA_964473055.1 uncultured Rhodobacterales bacterium
TGATCCACTACCCGCCCCAGCCTGCCAATCCCCTGCCGGGTGAGAAGGGTTGCGGGGCCCACACCGACTGGGGCGCGCTGACGCTTTTGATGCAGGACGACGTGGGGGGCCTGCAGGTCTGGGATGATGCGGCAGGCTGGGTGGACGCGCCGCCCGTGCCCGGCACCTACATCGTCAATCTGGGCGACATGATCGCCCGCTGGACGAATGATCGCTACCGGTCAACCCTGCACCGCGTGGTGAACCTGTCGGGGAAGGAACGCTATTCTGTGCCCTACTTCTTCTCGGGCAACCCCGACGAACCCGTGGTCTGCCTGCCGGGCTGCCTGTCGCCCGGTGAGACGCCCCGCTACGCCCCCACCACGGCGGAAGGGCACCTGCGCGAGATGTATGCGCGCACCTATGCCTGAAACCGTCATCCTGCTGCATGGCGCGTGGCAGGGCGCCTGGGTGTGGGACGGTCTCGCGCCGGCATTGACCGCCGCAGGCTGGGCGCCGGTCGCACCCGACTTGCCGGGGAACGGTGCGGACGGGCGCGCGCCGGGCCAGGTGACGTTTCAGGACCACATCGCGCATGTGCAGACCCTGATCCAGGGGGCCGATGCCCCGGTCTGGATTGTTGCGCACAGCGGGGCCGGGGTGCTGGCGACGGCCCTGGCCGAGGCGCATCCCGACCGGATTGCGGGCATCGTCGCGATCTGCGCGATGCTGTTGCCGTCCGGCGTGACCTTCCCCGAGTTCACCGCCCCCTTCGTCGCCGCGGACCCAGCCGCGCAAGGCATCGTGCCCTGGCTGGAAGAGGCGCCGGGCGGAACCCGCGTGCCGACGGATTTTGCGCACACGATCTTTTACCACGACGCCCCCGAGGACGCCGCCAGGACCGCGGCTGCCCGGCTGACGGTGCAGGGCCACGCCGTGCGCGCGCCGCGGGTGGACTGGACGCCCGACCGTGCGGGCCGTGTCCCCGTGGGATACATTCGCTGCGGCGCAGATCGGTCGGTGGTGCCCGCCGTGCAGGACGCGATGTGTGCCGCCCGATCCGTGACCAGGGTCATCCCGCTGCCCACGGGCCATGCCCCGATGCTGGCCGACCCCGCACGTCTGGCCAAGGCGACGCTCGACCTGATGCGCGCACCCGGCTAACTTGGTGATGTGCCCGAAAAACAGGCAGGATGGCTCAATGAATCGGCAAACCTCGGATCGTTCGCGTGGCTGCCCGGCAGGGTGTGTCGCCCCCTCTGGACAGGACACCGCCGTGCCCCGCCGGGTGGCGCCATGACCGCTGCTGCCGACGCGCCCCATGCCGACGCCCCACCGCGCCTGCGCGTGACAGGTGTGCGCAAGCAATACCCCGGGTGCCTGGCCAACGACGACGTGTCGCTGACGGTGATGCCCGGCGAGATCCTGGCGCTGCTGGGCGAGAACGGCGCGGGCAAGTCGACGCTGGTCAAGGTGATCTACGGGCTCGTCGCGCCTGACGCAGGGCAGATCGAGGTCGACGGCGCGCCCGCCGCGCTGTCCTCGCCCGCTGCGGCCCGCGCGGCCGGGATCGGGGTAGTGTTCCAGCACTTCAGTTTGTTCCATTCGATGACGGTTGCGGAAAACATCGCCCTCGGCCTCGACACCGCGGAAGCCCGCCGTGACGTGCCCGCGCGCATCCGCGCCATCGGCGAGCGTTACGGGCTGGCGGTGGACCCGGGCCGCGTGGTGGGCGATCTTTCGGTGGGCGAGCAGCAGCGCGTGGAAATCGTGCGCGTGCTGTTGCAGGACCCGCAGGTGCTGATCTTCGACGAACCGACATCCGTGCTGACCCCGCAGGCGATCGAGGGGCTGTTCGACACGCTGCGCCGCCTGCGGGCCGAAGGGCGGGCGATTGTCTTCATCTCGCACAAGCTCGAGGAGATCCGCGCGCTGTGCGACCGGGCGACCGTGCTGCGCGGGGGGCGGGTCGTGGGTACCGTGCCGGTGGCGGGGGCATCCGTGAACGACCTCGCCCGAATGATGATCGGGCAGGACATGCCGCCCATGGGGTCCGACCACGCGGGGCGTGCAGGGCCGGTGCGCCTGTCGGTCCATGCGCTGCGGATGGCGTCGGACACGCCGCATGGCACGGCGCTGGATGGCCTGACGATGGAGGCCCGGGGCGGCGAGATCCTGGGGATTGCCGGTGTCGCCGGCAACGGGCAGGAGGAACTGCTGGCGGCCCTGTCGGGCGAACGGCTGTCGCCTGACGTGGACGATGTGCGCATCGACGGACAGGCGGCGGGCCGACTGTCGCCCGGCGCGCGGCGCAGGCTGGGGCTGGGGTTCGTGCCCGGTGAACGGCTGGGGCGCGGTGCGGTGCCACCGATGAGCCTGGCCGAGAACGGGTTCCTGACGGCGCATTGGCGATTGCCGATGGTAAAGCGGGGCTTCATCCGGGCGCGCGACCGGGCGGCCTTTGCCGACCGGGTTATCGGCGCATTCAAGGTTGCCACCCGGTCGCGCGCCACCGCGGCACAGGCGCTGTCGGGGGGCAACCTGCAACGCTTTATCGTGGGGCGGGAAATCCTGTCGGACCCGTCGGCGCTGGTCGTCGCCTATCCCACCTGGGGCGTCGACGTGGCGGCGGTGGCCGCGATCCATGCGGCGCTGGTCGAGTTGCGCGACCGCGGCGCGGCGGTAGTGGTGCTGTCCGAGGATCTGGACGAATTGCTGTCGCTGTCCGATCGGGTCGCGGTGATCTACTCAGGGCGGCTGTCGGTGCCGATCCCGCGCTTGGACTGCACGCCGGAACGGCTGGGCCTTTTGATGAGCGGGGCCGAACCCCTGGACCATGCCGAAAGGGCTGCCCATGCCGCTTAGGCTTGTGCCCCGGCTGCACCCGTCGCGGGCGGCGCTGTATGGTGCGCCGGTCATCGCACTGATCTTCACGCTGGCCTTCGGCTATGTGCTGTTCGCGTCCATCGGACGCGACCCGGTGGCGGCGCTGCATGCCTATTTTGTTGCCCCCGTGAACAGCCGCTTCGGTCTGTCGGAGTTGTTGCTGACCGCACTGCCGCTGGCGCTGATCGGGTTGGGGCTGGCGGTGGGGTTCCGCGCAAACATCTGGAACATCGGGGCCGAGGGGCAGCTGATCCTGGGAGCAATCGGCGGGGGCGCGGTGGCGCTGGCGCTGTGGCGGGAAGGCGTGCCGGGCACCTTCGTGCTGGTCTGTGTTGCAGGGGGCCTGGCAGGCATGGCCTGGGCGGCGATCCCGGCCTTCCTGCGCACGAAGTTCAACGCCAACGAGATCCTGACCAGCTTGATGCTGATCTATGTGGCCGACCAGCTGATGGGCTATCTGGTACATGGCGCCTTGCGCAATCCGCAGGGGTTCGGGTTTCCCGAAAGTCGGCTGTTCAGCCCCGAGGCGACGCTGCCTCTTCTGTGGCAGGGCACCCGGCTGCATGTGGGCTGGCTGGTGTTGCCGGTCGCGGTGGTGGCAGTCTGGCTGTTCCTGTCGCACACGGTCGCGGGGTTCCGGATGCGGGTGGGCGGCGATGCCGAGCCCGCTGCGGCCTATGCCGGGTTTTCGCGGTCTGGCATGATCTGGCTGTCTTTCCTGCTGACGGGCGGACTGGCCGGCGTCGTCGGCGCGATGGAGGTGGCGGGGCCGGTGGGCCAGCTTCTGCCCACGATCAGCCCCGGCTACGGGTTTGCCGCGATCATCGTGGCCTTCCTTGGGCGGCTGACGCCCGTGGGTGTGCTGCTGGCCGCGCATCTGCTCGCGCTGATCCTGATCGGGGGCGAGAACGTGCAGATGATGGGCGTGCCGTCGTCGGTGGCCCAGCTGTTCCAGGGGGTTCTGCTGGTGTCGCTGCTGGCAAGCGACGTGCTGGTGCGCTTCCGGGTGGTGCGCACGGGCCGCGTGGTGCGGGGGGCGGCGTGATGGATCAGGCCTTGCTGATGGCCATCGTCGTGTCGGCCATGCGGATGGCGACGCCCCTGATCCTGGCCGCGCTGGGCGAGCTGATCGTGGAAAAGGCGGGCTGCGTGAACCTGGGCGTCGAGGGGATGATGCTGGTGGGCGCGGTCGCCGGGTTCGCCGTTGGGCTGACCACGGGCAACTTCGCGCTGGCCTTTGCGGTTGCTGCCGCGGCGGGGGCGGCACTGAGCATGGTCTATGCCGCGCTGGTTCTGGTGTTTCAGGTCAACCAGTATGCCGCGGGCCTGGCGCTGACGATCCTGGGGGGCGGGGTGTCGGCCTTCTGGGGGCAGGCCTGGCAGGGGCGCAACATGCGCGGGCTTCAGGCCCTGGAGGTGCCGGTGCTGGCTGACCTTCCGGTGGTGGGGCAGGTGTTTTCGCGCCTCGATCTTGTCACCTACCTGACGCTGGCCGCTGCGGTCGCCGTGGCGCTGGTGCTGACGCGTACGCGGGTCGGCCTGATCCTGCGCGCGGTGGGCGAGAACCATGACAGCGCCCATGCGCTGGGCTTTTCCGTGCGCGGTGTCCGTGCGCTGGCGATCGCCTTCGGCGGGGCCATGGCGGGGATGGGTGGTGCGTACCTGTCCTGCGTGATGACGCCCCTGTGGATCGAGGGGATGACGGCGGGCCGCGGCTGGATCGCCGTGGCGCTGGTGGTCTTTGCCACCTGGAAGCCCGCGCGCGTGGTGCTGGGGGCCTGGCTGTTCGGGCTGGTGTCGGTGATGCAGCTGCACGGGCAGGGACTGGGCCTGGCCGTATCCTCGCACCTCTTGGCGATGCTGCCCTACCTCGTGACGATTCTTGTCCTTGTCCTGATCAGCCGGGATGCCACGCGCATCCGCCTGAACGCGCCGGGAAGCCTCGGCAAACCCTTCAAGCCCGCATGACATGACCAACCAACAGGGAGACTGCAAAAGATGAAAAGAAGAACGCTGCTTGCCACCTCTGCCACCGCCCTCGCGCTTGGCCTTGCCGGGCCCGCACTGGCGCAGGAGCCGCTGAAGATCGGCTTTGTCTATTCCTCGCTGATCGGGGATGCGGGCTGGACCTACCAGCACGATCTGGGCCGACTGATGCTGGAAGCCGAATTCGGCGATGCCATCGAGACCGCCTATGTCGAGAGCATCGACGGAGGTGCCGATGCCGAACGGGTGATCCGGCAGTTCGCCAGCCAGGGCTATGGTCTGGTCTTCGGGACCTCGTTCAACCACATGAACCCGATGGCCCGCGTGGCGTCGCAGTTCCCCGACATCGCCTTCGAACATGCGACCGGATACACGCAGGACACCAACCTGGCAATCTACCACACCCGCGCCTACGAAAGCCGCTACCTGGTCGGCATGGTGGCCGGGTCGATGGGCGACAGCATGGGCGTCGTCGCGTCCTACCCGATCCCCGAGGTACTGCGCGGTATCAACGCGATGACGCTGGGGGCGCGGTCGGTCAATCCGAACTTCACCACGCGGGTGGTCTGGATCTCGTCCTGGTTCGACCCGGGGCTGGAGCGCACGGCATCGGACGCGCTGCTGGACCAGGGGGTGGACGTGCTGGCGCACTTCACCGACAGCCCGGCCGTGGTGCAGGCGGCCGAGGACCGGGGCAAGTATGTGGTGGCGCTGGGCGACATGGCGCAGTACGGCGCGAACAGCCATCTGACGGCGCTGGTCTACAACTGGGGCCCCTACTACGTGGAACGGACCCGGATGGTGCTGGACGGCACCTGGGAGACCGCGAACACCTGGGAAGGCATCAGCGCCGACATGATGACCATCGCCCCCTTCAACGATGCCGTGCCACAGGACGTGCGCGACATGGTGATGGCGAAGAAGGAAGAGATCCGCACGGGCGCCTTCCATCCGTTCCAGGGCCCGCTGGTGGTGCAGGACGGCAGCGTGAAGGTGGCCGAGGGTGCCCTGCCCGACGACGGGATGCTGCTGTCGATGGACTTCTACGTCGAGGGCGTCGAGGGTGCGCTGCCCTGACCAGGCGCGCTGGTTGAAGGCGCGTGAGGGGCGCTGCCCCTCTGCCCGGGCCTGGCGGCCCGGGCATTCACCCCGGGATATTTTGACCACGTCGAAGCCGTGGGCCGGGGTTGACGTGGACCGAGGTTGGGGTATCGGGCGGGTGTCCATGAAAGGTTGCCCGCCATGCCTGTCCTGATCGCACCGTCCATCCTGTCGGCCGATTTCGCCAACTTCGGCGCCGAGATCCGCGCGCTCGAGGCGCAGGGCGCGGACTGGGTGCATGTGGATGTGATGGATGGCCATTTCGTGCCGAACCTGACGTTCGGGCCGCCCGCGGTGGCTGCGTTCCGACGCCATGTGACGACCGTGATGGACGTGCACCTGATGATCGCGCCGGTGGACCCATGGATCGACGCCTTTGCGAAGGCCGGTGCGGATATCCTGACCGCGCATCTGGAGGCGGGGCCGCATGTTCACCGCACCTTGCAGGCGATCAAGGCGGCGGGGATGAAGGCCGGGATGGCGCTGAACCCCGGGACGCCGGCGGGTGCGGTGGAGCATCTTCTGGACCTGGTGGATGTCATCTGCGTGATGACGGTGAACCCCGGGTTCGGCGGGCAGTCCTTCCTCGACATGTCGGCCAAGGTGCGCAGCTTGCGCGCGATGATCGGCGACCGGCCCGTGCTGATCGAGATCGACGGCGGCGTGGATGTGCGGACCGCGCCGGGGCTGGTGGCAGCGGGGGCCGATGTGCTGGTGGCGGGGTCGGCGGTGTTCCGGGGCGGGTCGGTGGAGGCACCGGAGGTCTATGGCGCGAACATGCGCGCGATCCGCGAGGCGGTGGCGGCATCGTGAGGGTAGTCTTCGACCTCGACGGCACGCTGATCGACAGTGCGCCCGACATCCATGCGCTGGCCAACCGGGTGCTGGCGCAATGGGGGGCCGAGCCCATCGCGTTGGCAGCGGCGCGGGATTTCATCGGCAACGGCGCGGGCGTGTTCGTGGCGCGGATGCGGGCCGCGCGCGGGATCGGCGACGATCAGCAGGCCCCGATGCTGGCGGCGTTCATGGGCGGCTATCACGGGGCGGTCGGGCTGACGGTGCCCTATCCCGGGGTCGCGGCGGCGCTGGAGGCGCTTGCGGCGACAGGCCATGCGCTGGGGGTCTGCACGAACAAGCCCGCCGCGCCCGCGCGGGCGGTGCTGCGCCATGTGGGATTGCTCGACCATTTCGCGGTGGTGGTGGGCGGCGACAGCCTGGCGGTCACGAAGCCCGATCCCGCGCCGCTGCTGTCCGCTTTCGATGCGCTGCCGTCGGGCGCGGCGGTCTATGTGGGCGACAGCGAGGTGGATGCGGCGACTGCGAAGGCCGCGGGTGTGCCATTCCTGTTGTTCACCGAAGGTTATCGCAAGCAGCCGGTGGGCGCTCTGCCCCATGCCGCGGCGTTCGACCGGTGGGACGATCTGCCCGCGCTGGTGGCGCGGGTTCTGGCGTAACCGGGTCTATTCGGCGGCGCGCGGCGTGTCGGTGGCGGACTCGAAGGCCGCGATCATGCGGTCGAGGGTCTGGCCGTCGGGGTCCTTCGTGGCGGCAAGGCGCGCTTGCAGCACGGCGTCGGCGAGGTGTGCGGGGTCGCGCTGGCCGGTCAGGCAGGGTTTCAGGATGCGATCTTCGATCAGGCGCCAGTTGCGCATCCCGCGCTTGTAGGTGGAGCCGTAGCCGCGGACGAGGGGGGCGGTTTCCGCGATGCCTTCGGCCGCTGCGGGGGCGACGTCGAGCGCGCGCTCGATGTGGGCCAGCCAGGCCGCCAGCCATTCGGTTTCCTCGTGGTGGCGCAGGCTGATCGGGCGCCAGCGCCGCGCCCATGACAGCAACCGAAGGCGCGCGAAGCCCGAGAACCGCGTGGCGCGGACGCGCATGGGGAAGCTGGCGTTCTGCCAGCCGCGGCGTTCGACGAAGGCCAGCAGCCGCTCGCCCATGCGGCGAGGCAGCATTCCCGCAATCTCTTCCGGCCCCGGTTTCATGTATTCGGCCACGTCCACGATGTCGCCGGGGCGCGCGCGGGCGTCGGCGTGGACCTGCGCCATGCGGGCGGCGGACAGCTTCAGTTGCGCGACGCGGTGGGTATCCTCGTACGACATCCGCAACGCCATGTGGCGGGCGACGGACGCCAGCAGCGCGGGCGTGGCGGCGGGGTGGGCCGACAGGCGCCGCAGGTGCGCGAGGTAGGTTGCGG
>CAYYOE010000092.1:8246-10800 GCA_964473055.1 uncultured Rhodobacterales bacterium
GGCGTGGCGGCGGGGTGGGCCGACAGGCGCCGCAGGTGCGCGAGGTAGGTTGCGGCATAGGCCCCATCCTGCCAGTCGGTCAGGCGCCGCACCCCTTCGGCGGCGATCCCGGCGGCCTCAGTGGGCAGGAAGGCGGTTTCGGGTGACGGTGGCAGGGCGGGGCGCGGGACCTCGGCGACCGGCGCGGGCACCTTGGCGCGGGCGGTGCCGCGTAGGTCGGGGACTGTCTCCAGATCACGGATCAGGGCCACGCCCGCGTCGAAGCCGCGTGTGTTGGCGTCGGACGCGGCCTTGCCCCCGGCCATGGCGGCGCGGCAGGCCTCCAGCGGGATCGGCAGGGTGCCGGAGGCGGCGATCATCCCCATCACGACCGAGTTCAGGTGGCAGTTGTGCGCCTGCGCCACGGCCGCCAGGTCCGCTGTCACCGCGCGGCGGGCGAAGCGGCGGCAGGTGGCGACCATCGGGGCGGGGTCGAGGCGGCCGTCGGTCATCGCCATCTTTTCGTCCACCGTCCAGGTGCGGTGGGTGGAGGCGATCAGCGCCGTGCGGTCGGGGGTGACGAAGCCCGCCTGCACCATGCGGGTGGCCTCGAGCAGTTCGGTCGCCACCAGCACGTCCACCCGGCCCGGCGCGGGGTGCAGCGCCATCACGGGGCGGCCGGCTTGATTGGGGTCGCCGGTGCGGGGCAGGAATTCGAGGTAATAGGTCGTGGCGCCGGTGCGCTGGGCCACGCCGGGGACGGAGGTGCGCTGCACCCATAGCCCGGCGTCGAGCGCGGCCTGCGTCAGCCATCCGGCCAGCACGCCCCCGCCCTCGCCCCCCATGGCGGCGATCAGCAGGCGGGTGGGTTCCAAGGGCGCGGTCATTCAGCGGGCACCGGGGCGGCGGTCGGTGCGCGGGCAGGCGCAGGCGTGCCGGGGTCGCCACCGAGCAGGCGGATCAGGGCGTCGGACACGCCGCGCGCGAAGCGGTCCCAGGCGGTGGGGTTCTGTATCACGTCGATCTGGGCGAAGGATGGGCAGAGTTGCGCGGCGTGCGCGACCTCGCCGCACAGGCCGCAACCGACGCAATCGTTGTTCACATGCGCCACGGGATCGGTGCGCAGGGGGTCGGGGTTCGGCTTGATCGTCAGCGACGGGCAGCCCGACAGGCGGATGCAGGAATGGTCGCCGGTGCAGGTCTGTTCGTCCACCCGGAAGCGGGTGCGCACCACGCGCTGGCCCGCCGCCACCGCCTTGGCCATGGCGGGGCGCACCCGGCGCTGGCGGGCCAACTGGCATTCGCCGTCGGCGAGGATGACCTTCAGCCCCTTTTCCTTGGTCGTGCGGACATTGCGCAGGACCTTCACCAGGGTCCCGACCTTGTAGTTGTTCACCCGGGTGATCGACGTCACCCCCAATGCCCGCAGCGCCTTTTCCATGTCGAGGCCCTTGCCCCGGCCTGCCCCCTTGGGGCGGCTCGACGGCAGGTCCTGCGCACCGGTGGCGCTGGAGTAGCCGTTGTTCATGATGACGAGCACGCCGTCGTCCTGGTTGAACACCGACCCCGCGACCCCGGTAAGCAGCCCGTTGTGCCAGAACCCGCCGTCGCCCATCACCGTGAAGGGGCGGCGGTCCTGCGTGCCGGATACGGCGGAGGCCGCGGCCAGCGACATGCCGTAGCCGATGATCGAATGGCCCTGGCTGAAGGGGGCAAAGGTTGCCAGCGCGTGGCAGCCGATATCGACCGACACATGGACCGGCCCCATTTCTTCGCGCACCAGTTTCATGGCGCTGAACACCGGGCGTTCGGGGCAGCCGGTGCAGAAGGTGGGCGGGCGGGGCGGCAGGGCGGGGGCCTCGGATGCGTCCAGTGCGGCGCGGTTCGCATCGATCCCGTCGATCCACTGGCCAAGGCCGCCGGTGTCCACGCCATAGGCCGACAGGAATTTCGCCAGACCCCGGCCCACGACCGCCGCTGTATACTCGCCCGCCATGGGCAGCATGTCCTTGCCATGCAGGCGGGTTTGCAGGTCGGCCTGCCGCAGGATCTTGCCGATGGACAGTTCCAGATATTCGGGCGCCCCTTCCTCGACCACCAGAACACCCTTCTTGCCGCGGCAGAAGTCGGTGATCTGGTCGGGCAGCAGGGGGTGGGTGACGTTCAGCACCAGCGTGGGGATGCCGAGGTTCCCGTAGGCGTCGGACAGCCCGGCGTCGGCCAGCCGCCCGTTCAGGCCGTTGAACAGGCCGCCCTGCACGATGATGCCGATATCGCCCTTGGCCGGCCCCATCACCTCGTTCAACCCACGTTCCCGGATGAACGCCTGCGCGGCCGGAAGCCTGCGGTTCACCTTGTCGGCTTCCTGCCGGAAGGTCGCGGGCGGGTGGGCGAGGCGTTCGTAGTCGAAGGGCGCGGGAGGGGTTTTCGTGCGGGTCGAGATGTTCGCGCGCACGTTGTCCTTGGTCTGGAACGACCCGAACACATGGCAGGCGCGGATGCGCAGTTCCATGATGACGGGGGTGTTCGACGCCTCGGACAGTTCGAACGCCTGTTCGACCATATCGACGATCTT
>CAYYOE010000093.1:0-10737 GCA_964473055.1 uncultured Rhodobacterales bacterium
CAGCAGACGACCAACATCCTCGGCCCGACCGAGAAGGTCTATGTCGATTTCGCCTACACCGTGCGGGCGCCGGATGGGTCGACCTACACCCTGTATGTCATCGACGTGCGGAACAGCCCCGATCAGACGCTGGCCAACAACCGCGCCGTCACCTACATCGGGTTCCAGGACACGAATCCGCCGCCCATCGGCGTGCCCCTGACGATCATCGGGTTCAACGGCACGCTGACCGTCCCCTATGCATCCATTGCCTGTTTCACACGGGAAACGCTGATCGCCACGCCCGGCGGCGATGTTCCGGTCGAGGGTCTGCGGCCCGGCGATCCCGTCCTGACCCGACGTGGCCCGCAGGTCTTGCGCTGGGTGGGCCTGCGGCACGTCAGCCCGTTCGACCTGCGTCGCCGGCCTGACCTGCGCCCGGTAGTGCTGCGGGCCGGTGCTCTGGGGCCGGGGTGTCCGAACGTCGACACGGCCGTCTCACCGCAGCACCGGATCGAGGTCGGCGGCGCGATGCTGGACGTGCTGTTCGGGCACCGTGTGGCATTGGCCCCGGCAAAGGGGCTGATGGATGGGTTCGGGGTATTGCCCGCGCCGGCGGACTGCGGCGTGGACTACTTTCACCTGCTGTTCGATCGGCACGAGATCGTGCGGGCGAACGGGATGTGGTCGGAAAGCCTGTTGCTGGCCCGCGGTTCGGCCACAGCAATCGCGGGATACGAAGCCGATGCCATCGACGGACAGTCCGCACCGGCAAGTATCCTTCATACTGTCCCCGCCGCGCCGATCCTGCGCCCGCACGAGGCCCGGCTCTGGCGACGGGCGCTGGAACGGCAGAGCGGGCCACGGCCCTTGCGGGCCGCCTGACGGGTTTCCTTTCCGCCGCGCCCGACCTAAGCAGGCGCGGCAAGTCAGGGAGGACCGCGCATGGCCAAGGGATACTGGATCGTCAACAACCTGATCACCGACCCGGCCGCCTACGAGGCCTACAAGGCCGCGAACGCGGCGCCGCTGTCCAGGTTCGGGGCGAAGTTCCTGGTGCGCGCAGGTGCGCAGGACGTGCGCGAGGGGCAGGCCCACCCCCGCAGTGTGGTGATCGAATTCGCAAGCCTGGCCGATGCCGTGGCCTGCTACGAGAGCCCCGAGTATCAGGCCGCCGTCGCGCTGCGCGAAGCCGCCGCAACGGGCAGCTTCATCATCGTCGAGGGATACGACGGCTGAACAGTCCGCTCACGCCGCCGCGACTGCGGGCTACCGCCCTGCAGAGAGCCGGGCTATATGGCACGTCATGTTCGAAGCCCTGCTGCGCCGCCTGACGGCGCCTGATACCGCCCCCCTGCCGACACCGGATGCCCGGCTGTCCCTCGCCGCCCTGATGGTTCGGGTCGGGCGTGCCGACGGCCATTATTCGGAAACGGAGCAATCGCGCATCGATCGCGTCCTGGCGGCACGGCACGGCCTGTCGCCCTTCGAGGCCGCCCGCCTTCGCCGCGAGGCCGAGGTGCTGGAATCGGAAGCACCGGACACCGTGCGCTTTACGCGGGCGATCAAGGATCATGTGGCGCTGGAGGACCGCGACGACGTGATGGAGGCGCTGTGGGAAGTGGTCCTTGCCGACGGTGTCCGCGACCACGAGGAGGACGCCCTGCTGCGGCTGGTGGCGAACCTTCTGGGCATCAACGACCGGGATTCGGCGCTGGCCCGCCAGCGCGTCGCGGCGCGGCGCAACGGAGACGCCGCGCAATGATCGCGTCCCTGCCGATGTATGACTGGCCCGAGGAACGGGCCGCAACCGATGCGCTCTGGTCCCGGATCCGCGCGGCCCTGCGCGCCGAAGGTGTGGCGGCGCCCGACTGCCTGTCCCGCGATGTCGGGCTCTGGGACGGGTGGCTGCACCCCGATCTGGTGCTGTCGCAGGCCTGTTCGCTGCCCTACCGCCAACGTCTGCACGACAGGGTGACGCTGCTCGGGGCCTTCGACTTCGGCTTGCCGGGTTGCCCCCCCGGCTACTACCAGAGCCATGTCGTCGCCCGCGCGGACCGCGCCGACGGGTTCGGGGATCTTGCCCGGGGAACCTTCGCGCTGAACGGGTTCGACAGCCAGTCGGGCTGGGCCGCCGCCGCTACCCATGCCAGAGAAGGCGACATCGCCTTCACTCGCTTCCTGCATACCGGCAGCCACCGCGAAAGCGCCCGCGCCGTGGCCAGTGGCCAGGCCGACTTCGCCTGCATCGACGCGGTGACATGGCGTCTGATTGGGCACCACGATCCGGAAATCGCCCGGGCGCTGCGCATCGTGCTGTCGACCACGCCGACGCCCGGCCTGCCGCTGATCTGCGCGGCGGGGCGCGATCCGGCCCCGATCGCGCGCGCGCTTGCGGCCGCGACGGGACGTCTCGCTGCAGATTCCCAGGCGCATCTGGGGTTGTCGGGGTTTGTCCCGATAACGCCTGCACGGTATCTTGCCGTGCCCACGCCGCCTGCGCCATCGCAGGATGTGCCCATATTGCAGGCAAACGCGCCGACTTCTGCACCGTTCCCTGCGTTTTGATCGTTGCAATCGGTCGCAAATTCCCACCTATTCAGGACCTACAGCAACCCTGTCGAAACGAGTAGCGTGACCGAAGCCGCCGCCCCCGTCATCGAGATCCGGAACCTGCACAAGAGCTATGGTGCGCTTGATGTGCTGAAGGGCGTGGACATGACGGCGCCGCGCGGACATGTGGTGTCGCTGATCGGGTCGTCGGGATCGGGGAAATCCACGCTCTTGCGCTGTGCCAACCTGCTGGAAGACAGCCAGGACGGCGAGATCCTGTTCGAGGGCGAGGCGGTCACCTGGACGGGCAAGGGCCACGCCCGCCGTCCCGCGGACCGCACCCAGGTGACACGCATCCGCACCAACCTGTCGATGGTTTTCCAGCAGTTCAACCTCTGGGCTCACATGACGATCCTGCAGAACGTGATGGAAGCGCCCGTGACGGTGCTGAAGCGCGACCGCGCCGAGGTCGAGGGGCGCGCGCGCGCCTACCTTGCCAAGGTGGGGATTGGCGACAAGTGCGACCGGTATCCAGCCGAACTGTCCGGCGGCCAGCAGCAGCGCGCCGCCATCGCGCGCGCCCTGTGCATGGAACCGCGCGCGCTGCTGTTCGACGAGCCGACCAGCGCGCTGGACCCGGAGTTGCAGCAGGAAGTGGTCAAGGTTATCAAGGATCTCGCATCCGAACACCGCACGATGCTGCTGGTGACCCATGACATGGCGCTGGCGGCGGATGTGTCAGACCATGTGGTGTTCCTGCACCAGGGCCGGGTCGAGGAAGAAGGCCCGCCAGAATCGGTGTTCGGCAACCCGCGCACCGACCGGCTGCGCCAGTTCCTGCGGGCGGGCAAGGCCGCCTGAGAGAGAAACGAATAAACGGGGAGAAAGAAAATGAAGAAGATCATCCTGTCCACGGCCTTGGCGCTGGCGGCCGGAGGCGCATTCGCGCAGGACGTGGTCCGAATGGGGACCGAGGGGGCCTATCCTCCGTACAACTTCATCGGTGATGACGGAAATCTGGCCGGTTTCGAGATCGACCTCGGCAACGAATTGTGTTCCCGCGCCGGGCTGACCTGCGAATGGGTGGTCAACGACTGGGATTCCATCATTCCGAACCTTGTGTCCGGCAACTACGACACGATCATCGCCGGGATGAGCATCACCGAAGAACGCAGTCAGGTGATCAGTTTCACGCAGGACTACTATCCCCCGACCGACAGTGCCTATGTGGGCCTGTCGGACGGCGCGGACGTGACCGGTGTGGTCTCGGCGCAGACCGCGACCATCCAGGCGGGCTATGTCGCCGAGACGGGAGCGACGCTGCTGGAATTCGCCACGCCCGAGGAAACCATCTCGGCGGTGCGCAGCGGCGAGGCCGATGCCGTGTTCGCCGACTACGATTATCTGAAGCCGGTCGTGGACGCCTCGAACGGCGAGCTGACGTTTGTCGGCGATCGGGTGCCGCTGGGCGGGGGTGTGGGCATGGGTCTGCGCCAGTCCGACGACGCATTGCGCACGACCTTCGACGCGGCCATCACCGAGATGAAGGCCGACGGATCGCTGAACGCGCTGCTGCGGCAGTGGTTCGGCGACGACACGCAGGTCTACGACTGACGGATTGGGGTTCGCGGCGGTCCAACCTGCCGCGAACCCCGGCCCCCCGCCCATGTGCGAGGACCCCTCCCAGCTTTCCGACACGATGTGGATGCTGTGCTACCTGACCACAGGCAAGCACATGCAGCTGTATTACGCGGTTGGAACCGTGCTGCTGTTGCTGGCGATCACCGCGCCCCTGGCGCTGGCCTTCGGGTTCGGCGGGGCGATCATGGCCCGGTCGCGCTGGCTGCCGGTCAGCCTGTTCGGCAAGGGATATATCGCCATCGTACGGGGCGTGCCGGACATCGCCTTCTTCCTGTTCTTCGTCATCGCGCTGGACCAGGCGTTCGAGTGGGTGCGCCACCAGATCAAGTGTCCCGACTGGGACCAGCCGATCTGGCGCGGCAACGATTTCGTGGTCTGCCAGGCCGCCAAGCTGCCCCTGTCGAACGCCCCGCAGTCGGTGCACGACACCTACGCCTTCGCGCTGGCGGTGCTGACCTTCGCGATCGTTTATGGCGCCTTCGCAGCCAACGTGCTGTTCGGCGCGATGCGGGCCGTGCCGCGAGCGCAGGTAGAGACCGCCGAAGCCTATGGCATGACGCCCGCCCAGACCTTTCGCCGGATCATCGTGCCGCAGATGTGGATCTATGCCCTGCCCGGCCTGTCCAACCTGTGGATGGTGCTGATCAAGGCAACGCCGCTTCTGTTCCTTCTGGGCATCCAGGACATCGTCTACTGGGCCCGCGAACTGGGCGGCACCAAGACCCCGCAGTTCACCGCCTATCCGCACGGTGACTGGCGGATGTGGTACTTTCTGGCGCTTCTGGTGTTCTATCTCGGCTTCACCAGGGTGTCCGAAGTGGTTCTGGACCGCATCACCCTCCGCCTGTCGCGCGGGCAGGCCACGATGGCGGGCGAAGCCCTGCGCAAGGCGGCAACCTGATGGATTGCTGGGAAACGCTGCTGGCCTACGGGTTGCGGTCGCTGGGCATCGGCGAGCGGCTGCTGCCGCGCGCGGACTACACGCTGTGCCAGCAGTTCGTCCTGATCGGGTCGGGGATGATCTGGAACATCTATTTCGGCGTCGTGTCCATGCTGTCGGGCTTCGTCCTGGCGATGGCGGTGGCCGTCGGCAAGGCGGCGCGCAATCCCTGGGTCCGCAAGCCGTCGGAATGGTTCATCTTCGTCTTTCGCGGATCGCCGTTGTTCATCCAGTTCTTCTTTGCCTACTTCCTGTTCCTGTCGCTGCGGGGCGCCTATCCGGTGTTCACCCCCTTCGCCTCGGCCGGGCTGGGCGCGGCCGTGGTGCTGTTCCTGAACACCGCCGCCTATTCGGGCGAGATCTTTTACGGCGCGCTGCGGTCGGTGCCGCGGGGCGACATGGAGGCCGCCGATGCCTACGGCTTCACCGGCTGGGCGCGGTTCCGCAAGATCACCTGGCCCACGATGCTGCGGCTGGGCTGGCCGGCCTACACCAACGAGGCGATCTTCCTGTTCCATGCCACGACACTGGTGTTCTTCTCGGGCTTCCCGGCGGTGCAGCAGAGCGGCGATGCGCTGTACTACGCGCGCTACTTCGCCGACCGCACCTTCAACCCCTTCGTGCCCTATCCGATCCTTGCGTTCTATTTCATCCTGCTGACGCTTGTGATCATCGCCGTGATGGGCGTGATCAACCGCCGTCTGAACCGCCATCTGCCCGCGGAACGCCGGCGGTCGCTGCGGTTCCGGCCGGGCGCGGTTCTGATGCGATAGGGCGGGGGGCGTCGCCGACACAAATCGGCGATCCGCAGGGCCGGGCGGGGTGTGCGCACAGTCGTTCGAATATCCGCTGGACTGCCGCTTCTACCCGCCCATCGTCTCGACACTCAGCACCGTGGGCAGATGGCGCGCGATCTCGTGCCAGGTGTCGCCCTCGTCCGGGCTGGCAAAGACGGACCCAGAATTCGTGCCGAAATACACCCCCGCGCGCGGCGCCCGGTCGGTCGCCATGGCCTGCCGCAGGACCGTGAAGAAGCACCCCCGCTGCGGCAGCCCGTCGCGCAGCGCCTGCCAGGTCTCGCCCGCATCGCGGGACCGCCAGACCGCCGCCGCGCCACCGGGCGGAAACCGCCCGCCCCATTCGTCCAGTGGCAGCACCCACAGCGTTTCTGGATCATGCGGGTGAACGGCGATCGGGAACCCGAAGGGCGAAGGCAGGCCCGCCGTGATGTCGTCCCAGCTGCGCCCGCCGTCGCGCGACCGGAACACGCCCTGGTGGTTCTGCTGGTAGATCGGCCCGCCCGGCGCACCTGCCTGGCCAAGGTTATGGACACAGTGCCCGGCTTCCTGCCCATCCCCGGCGGCCGGGTGGTGATGATCGTGGCAGGCGCCTGCATTGGACAGCCGGTTGCGCCGGTCCCAGGTGGCACCGCCGTCCTCGGATGCGAAGACGCCCGCAGCCGAGATGCCCACCCAGATCTTCGCGGGGTCGCCCGGATCGGACAGGATCGAATGCAGCACCAGCCCTGCCCCGCCGGGTTCCCATGACCCCGAGGACGGGTGGTCGGTCAGACCCGTGACCTTTTCCCATGTCCTGCCGTCGTCGTCGCTGGAAAACAGCGCGGCAGGTTTGGCCCCGGCCAGCAACCGCCCCCCCGCCCGCCCCAGCGACCACAGCGTGACAAGCTCTCCCTGGAACGGCGCGGGCGGCGAGGGCTGCCAGCCCATCTGCGCGGCCATCTCGGGCGAGGCGGCCATGAATTCATCCATCTGGCCCTTGGCAAAGCGCGCCAGTTCCCAGCTTGCCCCGCCATCGACGGATCGCCAGACACCCGCCCCGAAGAATTCGTTGCCGCCCGCGGCCCAGATCGTGCCGGACGCCGGATCGCCGACGACGTGGTTGATCGACCATCCGTCACAGAACGGCCCCGCCACGTCCCAGGCTTCCGCCCCGCTGCCGTTGCCCGACCGGCGCAGCACGAAGGCGCCCTTCGTCGTTCCCACCAGCACCGTCACGCCGTTGTCCATCGCTGCGTCCTCCGCCTGCTGTCCTGTTCGCCCGCGCAACCTAGCATGCCATCGCATGCCGCGCGCGGGGTCGGAAGCGACACCGGCGATTCTCTGCCGCCCCTTGCCGCCCGCGCACGCGCCGGGGTAGGTTGGCGGAACTCCACTGGTGTTCCATGCAGATCGGCATCCTCGTCACCGGCCACATGCCGGAGGAACTTCGTCCCGCGTATCGCGACTACGCGGACATGTTCGCACGGCTTCTGGACGGGCACGGTTTCGAGTTCCAGGCCTGGACGGTCGTGGACATGGACTTTCCGCCGGATGTCCACGCCGCCGACGGTTGGCTGCTGACCGGATCGCGCCACGGCGCCTACGACCGCCACCTGCCCTTCATCACCCCGCTGGAAGAGTTCATCCGCACGGCTTTTGCCGCGCATGTGCCCTTGGTCGGCGTCTGCTTTGGCCACCAGATCATCGCGCAGGCGCTGGGGGGACTGGTCGAGAAGTTCCGCGACGGGTGGTCCGTCGGTCCGCAGGACTATGACCTGGGCGGCCAGACCGTGCGGCTGAATGCCTGGCATCAGGACCAGGTGATCGAGCCGCCCCCGGGTGCCGAGGTCGTGGGCACCTCGGACTTCTGCCGGTATGCTGCCCTGCTGTATCCGGGGCGGGCCTTCACCGTTCAGGCGCATCCGGAATTCGGGCCGGAAACGCTGCAGGTGCTGATCGAACACCGGGGGCGCGGCGTGATCGAGGAACAATTGCTGGCCGAGGCGGCGGCGGGCCTGTCGCTGTCCCTCGATCAGTCCACACTTGCCGACCGGATGGCGGCCTTCTTCAAGGAAAACCGACGCGTGCCCCATGAATGACTGGCTAGACAAGTTGCCCGAGGCCGCCCGCCGTTATGTTGCGGGCCGGTCGCTGGACGAGGTGGAATGTATCGTGGCGGACCTCTCGGGCATTGCCCGGGGCAAGGCGATGCCGGCCTCCAAGTTCTGGAAGCAGACGCATTTCTACCTGCCGAACTCGATCTTCCAGCAGACGATCACCGGCGACTGGGCCGACATCGCGGGCGGCGACTTCACCGAGCCCGACATGCGGATGGTGCCCGACATGTCGACCGCCACCGCGGCGCCCTGGACGGCGGACTGGACCCTGCAGATCATCCACGACTGCATCGGCGCCGACGGCCAGCCGGTATCGACCGCACCGCGGAACGTGCTGCGCCGGGTGGTGGAGTTGTACCGCGCCGAAGGCTGGGAACCCATCGTCGCGCCGGAGATGGAGTTCTTCCTGGTCGCGCGCAATGTCGATCCGAACCAGCCGGTGGAACCCCCCATGGGCCGGTCGGGACGGCGGGCGGCGCAGCGGCAGGCCTATTCCATGTCGGCGGTCGACGAATACGGCCCCGTGATCGACGACATCTACGATTTCGCCGAAGCCCAGGGGTTCGAGATCGACGGCATCCTGCAGGAAGGCGGCGCGGGTCAGGTGGAACTGAACCTGCGCCACGGCGACGCGGTGCTGCTGGCCGACGAGATCTTCTTCTTCAAGCGCCTGATCCGAGAGGCCGCCCTGCGGCATGACTGTTTTGCCACTTTCATGGCCAAGCCGATCCAGGACGAACCCGGCAGCGCCATGCACATCCACCATTCGGTGGTGGACGCCAGGACCGGGCAGAACATCTTCTCGCAGCCCGATGGCAGCGAAAGCGGTGCCTTCCACCACTTCATCGCCGGCATGCAGACGTATCTGCCCAGCGTGATCGCCATCCTCGCGCCCTATGTGAACAGCTATCGCCGCTATGTCCGCGACTTCGCCGCGCCCATCAACCTGGAATGGGGCCGCGACAACCGCACCACCGGGCTGCGCGTGCCGGTCAGCGACCCGGCGGCGCGTCGGCTGGAGAACCGGTTGGCCGGCATGGACGTGAACCCCTACCTCGGGATCGCGGCCTCGCTGGCCTGCGGCTACCTGGGCCTGAAGGAGGCGCGCCAGCCGCGCCCCGAGTTCAAGGGCGACGCCTACAACTCGGGCGAGGAGATCCCGCGCACGCTGGCCGACGCGCTGGACCTGCTGGCCGAGGCGCCGGCCCTGCACGACGTGCTGGGCGCCGAGTTCGTGACGGTCTATTCCGCGGTCAAGGCGCTGGAAAACAAGGAATACCTGCAGGTCATCAGCCCCTGGGAACGCGAGCACCTGCTGTTGAACGTATGAACCTTCTGCACGCCAACGACCGGCCGGGATCCTATCCGGCCAGCTGGTACGCCGCCGTCACGCCCCCCCTGCCCCCGTTCCCGGCGCTGGACGGCGACACGCGGGCCGAGGTGGCGATCGTGGGCGGCGGGTACACCGGGCTTTCGGCGGCGCTGCACCTGCGCGAACGGGGACTTGACGTGGCGCTGGTCGAGGCGCACCGGGTCGGCTGGGGCGCATCGGGGCGGAACGGCGGGCAGCTTGGCATGGGCCAGCGGCAGGACCAGACCTGGCTGGAGGCGCGGCTGGGCCGGGACGATGCGCGGATGCTGTGGGACCTGGCCGAGGACGCGCGCAATCTGGTCCGCGATCTGGTGGCGCGCCACGACATCGACTGCGGCCTGACACCGGGCATCGCCTATGTGGGCACCTCGCCCGCCGTCGCCAGGGACTATGCCGCCTATGCCGAAATGCTGGCGCGTGACTATGGCTACGCGCAGGCTGCACCACTGGGCCGGGCCGCCATGGCGGACTTCCTGCATGCGCCGGGCTATCATGGCGGCCTTCTGGACATGGGCGCCGCGCATCTGAACCCGCTGGCCTTTGCGCTGGGGCTGGCGCGGGCGGCAGGGGACGCGGGCGCGCGCATCTTCGAGACGACCGAGGCCACCCGCATCGGACCCGGCGTCGTGGTCACGGCGCGCGGGACCCTGCGCGCCGACCATGTGATCCTGGCCTGCAACGGCTACCTCGGCGGCCTCGATCCCCATGTCGCGGCGCGGGTCATGCCGATCAACAACTTCATCGTTGCGACCGAATCCCTTGGCGCCCGTGCGGACGAGGTCCTGTCGCGCCCTGTGGCGGTGGCCGATTCGAACTTCGTCGTGAACTACTTCCGGCGTGACGGCGACCGCCTGATCTTTGGCGGGGGCGAGACCTATGGCTGGCGCTTTCCCGACGATATCGCGGGGCTGGTGCGCCGCCCGCTGGAGCGGGTGTTCCCGCAACTGAAGGGCGTGGGCATCACCCATGCCTGGGGGGGGACGCTGGCCATCACCATGGCGCGGATGCCGCTGTTCGCGCGGCTGCCGGGGGGGCTGTTGTCGGCGTCGGGCTATTCCGGCCACGGGGTCGGCACGGCCACGCTGGCGGGCCGGATGCTGGCCGAGGCGGTGGCGGGCGAGGGCGCGGCCTTCGATGCCATGGCCCGCGTCCCGATCCCCGCGTTTCCCGGCGGGACCGCGCTGCGCCATCCGGTGCTGGTGCTGGCGATGACCTGGTATGCCCTGCGCGACCGGCTGGGGCTGTAGGGTGCGGCCGTTGTCCGACGTGATGCACATCAGGAACCTCGTGCCCTAAGCGGTTAGTCGACGGGCAGTGGAAGGGCATCGGATGGCCGCGGACTGCCGCTGCAACGCC
>CAYYOE010000094.1:0-10593 GCA_964473055.1 uncultured Rhodobacterales bacterium
ATCGCGCTGCGCAACCGGTGGCGCCGCAAGCAGGCGCCGGAAAACCTGCGCGGCGAAATCACACCGAAAAATATCCTGATGATCGGGCCGACCGGCGTCGGCAAGACCGAAGTCTCCCGCCGCCTCGCCCGGCTCGCCAACGCGCCGTTCCTGAAGGTCGAGGCGACCAAGTTCACCGAGGTCGGCTATGTCGGCCGCGATGTGGAACAGATCATCCGCGATCTGGTCGATGCCGCCATCGTCGACACCCGCGAACGGATGCGTGAGGATGTAAAGGCCCGCGCGCAGGCCGCCGCCGAGGACCGGGTCATCTCTGCCCTTGCCGGTGACACCGCCCGCGAGCAGACACGCGAGATGTTTCGCGCCAAGCTGCGCAAGGGCGAACTCGACGATACCATGATCGAACTGGAGGTCGCCGACACCTCCAGCCCGTTTCCGGCCTTCGACATTCCGGGCCAGCCCGGCGGGGCGGGGATGGTCAACATTGGCGATCTGTTCGGCAAGGCGTTCGGCGGTCGCAAGGTGCGCAAGCGGCTGACGGTGGCGCAGAGCTACGATGTGCTTCTGGGCGAAGAGGCCGACAAGCTGCTGGACGACGAGGCGGTGAAAGCCGCGGCACTGGAAGCCGTGCAGGAAAGCGGGATCGTGTTCCTTGACGAGATCGACAAGATCGCGGCGCGGTCGGAAACCCGGGGCGCCGATGTCAGCCGCGAGGGCGTGCAGCGCGACCTGCTGCCACTGATCGAGGGCACCACGGTGTCCACCAAGCACGGCCCGGTCAAGACCGACCACATCCTGTTCATCGCATCCGGCGCGTTCCATGTGGCCAAGCCGTCCGACCTGCTGCCCGAACTTCAGGGCCGCCTGCCGATCCGGGTGGAACTGTCGCCCCTGTCCGAAGGCGATTTCGTTCGCATCCTGACGGAAACCGACAACGCCCTGACGCTGCAATACACGGCCCTGATGGGCACCGAAGGCGTGACGGTGGATTTCACCCCTGACGGGATCGCCGCACTTGCCCGCATCGCCGCCGAGGTGAACCGGGCCATCGAGAATATCGGCGCACGGCGGCTGCACACGGTGCTGGAACGCGTGTTCGAGGAGTTGTCGTTCCACGCCCCCGACCGCGGCGGGCAGTCGGTGACGGTGGATGCGGCCTATGTCGAAGCGAACCTGGGCGAGCTGTCCCGGTCGGCCGATGTAAGCCGCTACATGCTGTAGGTATCGCGGTAGGCCCTTTCCTTTCCACGTCTGCGGGTGTTGAACCCACCCAATGGCCCCCCTCGCCTTCATCATGGACAACCTGCGCTGGCTGATGGCCGGGGCACTGCTGATGTTCCTGTCGTCGTTCGGGCAGACCTTCTTCATTGCCGTCTTTGCGGGCGATATCCGGGCCGAGTACGGGCTGTCGCACGGGGCCTGGGGCGCGATCTTTGCGGCGGGCACGGCAGTTTCAGCCCTCGCAATGATCTGGGGGGGTGCGCTGGCCGACCGGATGGCGCCCGGGCGCCTGGCCGCAATGTCGCTGGGCCTGCTGGCGCTGGGGTGTCTGGCCATGGCCGCAAACACCTCGCTGATCGCGCTGCCGATCATCCTGTTTGTGCTGCGCTTTGCCGGTCAGGGTATGGTTCCCCATGTGGGGATCGTTGCCCTGTCGCGCTGGTTCGTGGCCACACGCGGGCGTGCGCTGGCCGTGGCGACGCTGGGGTTCCAACTGGCCGAAGCGACAATGCCCCTCGGTTTTGCAGCCGGCAAGGAACTGCTGGGCTGGCGGGCGATGTGGCTGGTGGGTGCGGGCATCGTACTGGCCGCAATCCCGCTGGCCCTGTGGCTGTTCGCGCAGGACCGGGTGCCGCGCGCAGGCGAGCCCGTGACCGGGGCAGTGCCGGGACTGGACGGCCGGCACTGGCGCCGGTCCGAGGTATTGCGGCTACCGCTGTTCTGGGCGCTGATGCTCGGGATGGCAGGCTTTCCGATGCTGGGCACGACCTTCTGGTTCCAGCAAGTCCAGTTCGCCGCAGAGAAAGGATGGCTGCACCTGTCGCTCGTTGCGGTCTTTCCGCTCGGAACGGCGATGTTCGTGCTGTCGGCTGCGGGCTTTGGCTGGGCCCTTGACCGGTTCGGGGCGCGGGCCCTGCTGCCGATCTACCTGCTGCCCCTCGCAGCAGGTTTCGCCGTGGCGGCGTTCGCCCCTTCGCTGCCCTTTGCCGCGCTGGCCGTCATCCTGTTCGGGATTTCCGGGGGTGGTCAGGCGACAGTGGCCGCCGCTGCCTGGGTCGAGTTTTTCGGCACGGCGCACACGGGGTCGGTGCGGGGGATGGTCATGTCGATCTTCGTTCTGGCGTCCGCCCTGGGGCCGCTCGGATCCGGGCTGCTGCTCGACGTGGGTATACCGATGACGACGCAGTATATCGCGTTCTCGATCTGGTTCTTTGCGGCATCCGCCCTGATCGCTGTTGCCCTTGCGCGGCGACCGTCACGGGTTTCGCCGCAGGTAGACGTAGAACGCGCCTGAGCCGCCGTGCTTCAGGTGCGCCTCGGACACCTGCAGCACAAGTGGCCGCAGGGGCGGTATGGACAGCCAGTGCGGCAACTGGTGGCGCAGCGCGCCGCGGCGCACGGGGATCGGGCCGTCGTCTTCGCGGTCACGCCCCTTGCCGGTGATGACCAGGACAAGCCGCGCGCCGTTGGCGTGGGCCCGCAGGAGGAAACCCGTCAGGCGTGGCTGAGCTTCGGCCAGGGTCAGCCCGTGCAGGTCGATCCGCGCCTCGGGCGCGATTTTTCCACGGGTCATCTGGACGAACCGCTTGCGGTCCATCTGCAGGGGCGCGGCGGCAAGCCGGACTGTGAGATCGGGGGACAGGTCATGCGGACGGACGCCCTGTGCCGTCTGTCCGATCCGGAACGCCGGGATAGGGGCGCCGGGGGCGGATCGCGACTGGGTTGAGGGCGGCTTGGCTCCGGCAGACGGGGGTGAAGCTGCCAGCGCAGGACGCGCGGGGTGGAGCGGCGAAGTGCGGGCCTTGACCTTTTCCCAGAGCTCCAGGTCTTCGGGGGTCAGCCCCCGGCGCTTGCGGGCCATGGGTGCGTCACAGCGGCTGGCCGGTGGCCAGCGCATAGGCGCGGTCGATCGGCAACAGCACGACCATCCGCCCGGGGTCCTTCACGATGCCGGCCCGCCGCCCCGCCTCGTCCCCGGTGCCATAGAAGATGTCTGCCCGCTGCGCACCGCGGATCGCGCCGCCGGTATCCTGCGCCATCATAAGCCTGTGCATGGGCGCGCGTCCCCGTTTCTCGATCCAGACCGGGGCACCCAGCGTCACATGGCGGGGGTCCACTGCCACTGTGCGGCCTGCGGTGACGGACCGCGCCATCGCCCCGATCGGCCCGTCATCGGGCGATACGCCCCGGACTTCGCGGAAAAAGACATAGGAGGGGTTCCGGCGCAGCAGTTCAGCGCCGGCCTCGGGGTTGTCCCGGACATAGGCGCGGATGGTCGCGGCCGAGACGCGGTGCTGCGGATAGATTCCCTGACGCACCAGTTCCTGCCCGACGGATACATAGGGATGCCCGTTCTGACCGGCATATCCCAGGCGCATCACACGCCCGTCGGGCATTCGGATGCGCCCGGATCCCTGAACCTGCAGGAAGAACGCATCCACCGGATCTTCGATCCAGGCGATTTCAAGCCCACGCCGCGACAGAAGCCCCTGCCCTTCAATCTCGGCACGGGTATGCCAGAGCCCGGAACCCAGTTCCGGCGGGGGGCGGTGCAGCGGCACCCGGAAGCGGGAAGTCGGCACCGGCGACCCCTCAATCTCGGGCTCATAGTAACCGGTGAACAGCATGGGCCGCCCGTCCTCGATAAGGACCGGCCGGAAGAACAACTCGAAGAAGACGCGAGCGGCGGGGCCGCTTCGGGCCAGCGCACAGAGCGCCTGCCAATCGCTTCCGCCGATCAGGTCGCAGGTCCGGGTGAAGGCCGACAGAGCTGCGGCGTGGTCATCGTCTTGCCATCCACGCAGATCGTCAAACGACAGGACGGTGGCAGTCGTTTCTTGCGCCGTCACGACACTGCCCAGGGCAAGGCTTGCCCCGGCAGCGACGGCCAGCGCCAGGCGCCTCATTCCCCGGTGGCCACCAGTTGCCAGTTGGGATCATCGCTGCCCATCTTGCGGCCAAACGTCCAGACATCGCGCTGACGCTTGATCTCGTTCGGATTGCCCTCGACGATCTCGCCTGCCTTGTCGCGCACGACGCTTGTCATTTCCCCGACGAACCTAACGGTGACCTCGCCAATATCGGTGGTGCGGTCGAACGTGGCCTCGTGCAGCGCCAGTTCCCGGATGCCGACAAAGTTCGCCTCGACAGTCAGGCCCTGCTGCTCGCGCTGGTCGATGACTTCCGAGAATGCCTCGAACACATCCTTGGACAGGAACGGCATCACATCGGTCAGGTCCCCGCGCTCGAACGACATCAGGATCATCTCGTAGGCACCGCGGGCGCCGCCCAGGAATTCGCCGACATGGAACGACGGCTCGGCCAGCTTCATTGCAGCCAACGCCTTGGCCGCGGGACTGCCATCGGGGGCATGATCGGTGATGTCGCGGTCCGGGCCGCCCTCGATCACTTCAAAGTCCTTGCGCCGTCGCGCCGTCGATCCCTGGTCGCCCAGAGGCACCGGAGGTTTCTCGAATCCCTCGCGGGTTCCCAGAACGCTCTTGAGTCGCAGGATAAGGAAGATCGCGATACCGGCCAGAACCAGTAGCTGAAGGATGGCGCCGCTCATCTTCGATCCTTTTGCTTGTCTTTCCGCAGGCGTGCCAATGGCAGTTCCGAGGACAGCCACATATGTAAGGGTCCGGATCGGTCAAGTCCACCGCAGCAACCGGTAAGGGGGGATCCATGATGTGGCTGATTGTCGCCTTCGTCGCCATTCCGCTGATCGAGATCGCATTGTTTATCCAGGTGGGTGGTCTGATCGGGCTTTGGCCGACGCTGGGTATCGTGCTTCTGACCGCTGTGGCGGGGTCTGTCCTGCTGCGATCACAAGGGCTTGCAACCCTGAATCGTCTGCGCGCCTCGTTGGATGGCATGCATGACCCGTCCGAACCGCTGGCGCATGGCGCCATGATCCTGTTCGGCGGCGCACTTCTGCTGACCCCCGGCTTCTTCACGGATCTTGTCGGACTGGCCCTGATGGTGCCCGCCGTGCGGGTTACGGCGTTTCGCTGGATTCGCGCGCGCATGACGATCGTGACGCCCCCTTCGACGGCACCGAGGGACGATGTCATCGACGGCACCTTTGACGAGGTCGATCCCGATCGGTCCGACGGACCGCAACCGACCCACCGTTCGCCACAGGGGCCTTCTGGCTGGACCCGGCATTGAGCGCGCGCGCCCTTGCTGCTATGCCCCCGCCCGAACACGGACGCGGGAGCGAGGCAAGATGGCCGAGAATGGCAACGGAACGGATGGTGCGGCAGCGGGTGGTGCGGCGGCGGGCAGCAATGGGGGCCAGCCCCAGGCACCTCAGGTGCGGATGCAGGTGCTGGGTCAGTTCACCCGGGACATGAGCTTCGAGAACATCCTGTCCCAGAAGGGTGTGAACGGCGAGGTCACGCCTGAAATCCAGGTGCAGGTCAGTCTTGATGCCAAGAAGCGCCCGCAGCCGAACCAGTACGAAGTCGGGCAGAAGTACACCATCACCTCGAAGAACAAGGGTGACGGGGCGACCCTGTTCCTGCTGGAATTCGACTACGTCGGCATCTTCCTCGTCGAAGGCGTGCCGGAAGAGCAGTTGCACCCATTCCTGATGATCGAATGCCCGCGGATGATCTTTCCGTTCGCGCGCCGCATCATTTCGGACGTGACGCGCGATGGCGGCTTTCCGCCGCTGAACGTGGATACCGTCGATTTCCTGGCGCTCTACCGGCAGGAGCTGGCGCGCCGCGCGGCATCCCAGGCTCCCCAGCCGGCTAGCTGAACCGCCGCCAGATTGCGTTTTCACCCATAGCGGCAATGAACTCGGCGTGTGTTTCCGCCTCGGCGGCGGTGCACCGCGGGGTCAGTGGCCGTTCGCGGCGCGGCAGGGGTTGGCGCTGGCCGGCACCGTCCTGCGCGGACCCTGAACCATTGCCCGCATCCAGGACCAGCCCGGGCTGACGCCCGCCGATCAGTTCCAGATAGACCTCGGCCAGGATCTCGCTGTCGAGCAAGGCACCGTGCTTGGTTCGCGCCGAGTTGTCGATTCCGAAGCGGCGACAAAGGGCGTCGAGCGAGGCGGGCGACCCTGGAAACCGGCTGCGCGCAATCGCCAGCGTGTCGATCGCGCGTGAAGGTGGCAGCTGCAGGTGCCCGGTGCGTTTCAGTTCCGAATTCAGGAACTTCAGGTCGAAGCTGGCATTGTGGATGACCAGGGGCGAACGGTCGATGAAGGCGAGGAAATCGTCAACGACCGCAGCGAATACCGGCTTGTCCCGCAGGAAAGTGTCGCCCAACCCATGCACTGCCTCGGCTTCGGCCGACATGGCGCGCTCGGGATTGATATACTTGTGAAACGTCTGCCCGGTCGGGACGTGGTTAATCAGTTCAAGCGCGCCAATCTCGACGATCCGGTCCCCTGTGTCGGGATCAAGGCCTGTGGTCTCGGTATCGAGGACGATCTCACGCATCGGCTCTGACCTGTGCCATGATTTGTGCCACCTGTGCCCGCGCGCCTTCAAGGTCTGTCGTGTCAATCACCCGGTCTGCCCGTGCCCGCTTTTCAGCGTCCGGCATCTGCCGCGCCAGTATCCCGTCCAGGTCGCCCTGCGTCATCGTCCCCCGCGCCAGAACTCGGGCGCGCTGTGCGCCAGCAGGGGCGGAGACGACAACAACCGCGTCAAACTCGGCCTCGGCGCCTGTCTCGAACAACAAGGGCACGTCACACACCACCACATCCGCCTCAGATCGCGCAACGAATTCGCGCCTGTCGTTGGCAACAAGGGGATGAACCAGCGCTTCGATCCGGCGCAGCAGCGTGGGGTCACGCGCAATTGCAGTTCGCAATGCCGCGCGATCCACCTGACCGTTCCGCACCGCATCAGGCACCAGCGCGGAAATCCCGGGCACAGCCGCCCCGCCGCTGCCGTACAGCCTGCGAACCGCGGCATCCGCATCCCAGACCGCCGCACCCTCTTCGGCGAACATCGCTGCGGTGGTCGACTTGCCCATACCGATGGATCCGGTCAGGCCGATCAGCACTGGACGGCGATCAGCCACGTCAGCCTTCCAGAACCGCGCGCCGCAGATCTTCGTCCACCTCGGGTCGCACGCCGAACCAGCGTTCGAACGCCGGGGCCGCCTGATGCAGGAGCATGCCGAGGCCATCGACCGGGATGCACCCAAGCTCCTCTGCCCGCTGCAGGAACGTTGTCCGCAATGGCGCATAGACCAGATCCGACACCACCGCGCCGGGCGCGAGTGCATCAAGGGGAACACGAAAGTCCGCCTTGCCGACCATGCCGAGGGACGTGGTGTTGACCACCAGACGCGCCCCGTCGAGCATGTTGCCAGCCTGTACCCAGTCGGACACCACGACCTTCGTACCGAATTCCGACCGAAGCACGTCCGCCCGGTTGCGTGTGCGGTTCGCGAGGCGAATCTCCGGCACGCCGGATTCGATCAGGGCCGTAACAACGGCCCGCGCCGCGCCGCCGGCGCCGAACACCGCAGCGGGCCCGGATTGCGGAACCCAGTCCGGGGCGCCCTGTCGCACATTCTCCAGAAATCCGTACCCGTCGGTATTGTCCGCGTGAATTCTGCCATCCTGCAAAAAGATCAACGTGTTGGCTGCCCCGATCAGGGCCGCGCGATCGGTTACAACATCGGCCAGCCCAAGGACTGCTTCCTTGTGGGGAATCGTGATGTTCACACCCACGAAGCCCGCCTTCGGCAATGCGCGCAAGACCACAGACAGATCAGCCTGCGCCACGTCCATGGGGACATACGCCCCCTTCAGGCCGTAGCGACGCAGCCAGTGATGGTGCAAGACCGGGGACCGGCTATGCGCGACCGGCGAGCCGATAACCCCGGCCAGCGGAATCTTCATCTGCGTCATGTCGAAAGAACCCCCCGGACAACGAGGTAGTTCAGGAGAGGCACCAGCGGCAAGCCCAGGATGGTGAAGTGATCGCCCTCGATCCGTTCCATCAGTCGCACGCCTTCGGCCTCGATGCGATAGCCTCCGACACTGTCGCGGATGTCAGGCCAGTTGCGGGCGACATACTGGTCGATGAAACCGTCCGACAGCGGCCGAATGGTCAGCCGCGCCACCGACACATGCCGCCAAACCGCGCGGTCGTCTTCATGGATGACCCCCGCCGAAAACAGCTGATGCGTCCTTCCACGCAAACGGCGCAGGTGATCCCGGGCTTCATCGGCGGTTTCGGCCTTGCCGAACACCTCGTTTTCCAGCGCGAGCACCTGATCCGCCCCGATGACCATCGCATCCTCGTGGCGCGCTGCCACCTTCCGCGCCTTCGCCTCCGCCAGGGCATCCGCGATGTCGCGCGGGGACGCGCCACCAGCAATGAGGGACGCGCGAACCGATGCTTCGTCGAGTCGGGGAACCTCCACTGTCAGGTCCAGTCCAGCCGCTCGCAATATTCCAGCTCGCGTCGCTGACCCGGATGCAAGAACAAGCGAAGGGGGCATCGACAGGGGCATGGGGATAACCCGTGGATCGTGGCAGGGACGACTGGGCGGTTTCAATGGCGGCGCGGCGTTGTGACCCCGGGCTGGCCTGCGACCGGCAGACTGTCAAGGCGTGATCCTGATCCTGTCCTCCTGTGGAAGCCGCAATCGGGCGCAGTGCCAATCCTGTTTGCAGTCTGGGTTCTTCCGCAAAGATCCCCAGGGGTATCCATCCTGATGAGATACCAAGTTATTGATTTAAAATCATTTTCATGTCTATATGCACAGCACGGGAACATCTTGCCCCTGGAATTTCAGAACGCAGTCTTCTGGGGGTTCTGTTGGGGACGCTTTGGTAATCCACACTGTCCACAGGCCCTACTGCCAACATCTATCCTTTTCTTTATCCTTTTCTTAATGAGTAGCCTGCCCAGCATGAAAGGCCCGGCTTCGATGCTTGACTTCCTGATCAGCGCCTATCCATGGACCAGGACGCTGCATGTGATTGCCATCATCACCTGGATGGCAGGTCTGTTCTACCTACCCCGTCTGTTCGTTTATCACGTCGAAGGCCTTAACAAGGCCGGGGTGGTTGCCGGCAGTGACATGGACCTCCTCTTTCAGCGGCAGGAACGCCTGCTGCTGCGAGCCATCATGAACCCGTCGCTTGTTGCCGCCTGGGCTTTCGGTCTTGCCCTTGTTTTCACACCGGGCGTCGTTGACTGGCAATCGGTCTGGCCCTGGACCAAGGCCGCATCGGTCCTCGGGATGACCTGGTTCCACATGTGGTGCGCGGGCCGACGCAAGGATCTGGCCGACGGAACCAACCGGTTGTCTGGCCGCGACTACCGCCTGATGAACGAGGTTCCGACCATCCTGATGCTGGTAATCGTGGTTTCGGTGGTCGCGCGGCCGTTCTGACGTCCGATGTTGACAGGTCAGCCCGTGCCGCGTATCGGGCATCGTCCGCCGTCCGGCGAGATTACTCCCCTCACGATCCTGACCAGCGTCGCAACCATGCGCGGTCTCCGGAGTTCTCCATGAACGTACAACGCCTGAACCTGTCCGACCTCAAGGCAAAATCTCCCGCTGACCTGCTCTCCATGGCCGAAGAGCTGGAGATCGAGAACGCGTCGACCATGCGCAAGGGCGAGATGATGTTCTCGATCCTCCGCGAGTACGCCGAGGAAGGGTATGACATCGGCGGCGACGGAGTTCTGGAGGTGCTTCAGGACGGGTTCGGGTTCCTACGGTCGCCTGGGGCGAACTATCTGCCGGGGCCCGACGACATCTACGTCTCGCCCGATATCATTCGCCAGTATTCGTTGCGCACCGGGGATTCGATCCAGGGCGCCATTCAGGCCCCGCGCGAGAACGAGCGCTACTTTGCGCTGACGAAGGTTACGACCATCAACTTCGAAGACCCGGAACGTGCACGCCACAAGGTCGCCTTTGATAACCTGACGCCGCTCTACCCCGATGAACGCCTGAAGATGGAGATCGAGGATCCTACGATCCGCGACCGGTCGGCCCGGATCATCGACCTTGTGTCGCCCATCGGCAAGGGACAGCGTGCGCTGATCGTGGCGCCGCCGCGAACCGGCAAGACCGTCCTGTTGCAGAACATCGCCCGGTCGATCGAGGTGAACCACCCCGAATGTTACCTGATCGTGCTGCTGATCGACGAACGCCCCGAAGAAGTGACCGACATGCAGCGCAGTGTGAAGGGCGAGGTGATCTCCTCGACCTTCGACGAACCGGCAACGCGGCACGTCGCGGTGGCCGAAATGGTCATTGAGAAGGCCAAGCGTCTGGTCGAGCACAAACGGGATGTTGTGATCCTTCTCGATTCAATCACAAGGCTTGGTAGGGCTTTCAACACAGTGGTGCCATCGTCGGGCAAGGTGCTGACCGGCG
>CAYYOE010000095.1:0-10555 GCA_964473055.1 uncultured Rhodobacterales bacterium
GACAGGAGCACACCCGCGTTCCCCGCGATCAGCCGTCCGGGCTCGATCTCCACCTCGCAGCCCAGATCGCCCACCGTGCGCCGCACCATCGCGCCGTAATCCGACGGTAGCGGCGGCACCTCGTTCGACCGGGTGTAGGGAATGCCCAAGCCCCCGCCCAGGTCCAGCCGCCGGATGTCGTGACCGTCGGCCCGCAGCGCGCGAGTCAGATCAGCCACCAGCCCGTAGGCCGCCTCGAAGGGTGCCAGTTCGGTCAGCTGGCTGCCGATATGCACGTCGACGCCCACCACCTCGATCCCCGGCAAACGCGCGGCCAGCTCGTAGACCTCGCGCGCGCGCCCGATCGGGATGCCGAACTTGTTCTCCTTGCGCCCCGTGGCGATCTTTTCATGCGTCTGCGCGTCCACATCGGGGTTCACCCGGATCGCCACCGGCGCCCGCAGCCCCATCCCCGCCGCCACCTCGGACAGCGCACCCAGTTCCGGTTCGCTCTCGACATTGAACTGGCGGATACCGCCTTCCAGCGCCACCCGCATCTCGCCCCGCGTCTTGCCCACGCCCGAGAACACGACCCGGTCGCCCGGTATTCCCGCGGCCCGCGCCCGGCGGTACTCGCCCTCGCTGACCACATCCACGCCCGCACCGAGATCGCCCAGAAGCTTCACCACGGCGAGGTTCGAATTCGCCTTCATCGCGAAACACACCAGGTGCGGCCCCCAGGCCAGCGCCTCGTCGAACAGGCGGAAATGCCGCTCCAGCGTCGCACCCGAATATACATAGACCGGCGTGCCCACGGCGGCCGCGATTTCGGACAACGGCACATCCTCGGCATGCAGCACGCCATCGCGATACAGGAAATGGTCCAAGGGCGCGCCTCCGGCCGGGTCACGCCCCGCCACATAGCAGAGCGCGCGCGCCCCGCAACCGCCCCTTCACCCTTGCCCAAATACCTCCCGCCGGAGGCAGGCGGAGCCGGGCCTGCCACCGGCAGGTCCGGCGACAGAAAGGAGTTGCGGGCCTTGGCCCGCGTCCGCTGGATCAGTCGGCGCGGCGCGCGCGCAGGTAAAGGTAAAGGGGCAACCCGCAGCTGACCCCGATGCAGTAGGTCGCGGGCACCGCAATCAGCCGCCACCAGTCGCGCGTCCGCACCGCCTCGACGATCACCCAGACAGTCAGCGTCACCGCCGCGATGGTCAGGTCCCAGGTCAGCCCGGTGGTGGACGCATTGACGTACCACGCGTCGATCAACCCGCCCAGCCCGGTCCCGGTCTCGCGCATGTGAGTGACGAACCAGTACATCGGATGTACCGTTCCCCAGACCGCCAGGGCCAGCCAGACCATTTGCATCGGCTTCATCGCGCCATCCCCCCGCTTGCCGTTGCCGTCCGTGGCGCCGGTGGCTCGGGCGCACCATCCACGCCGCACCCCGCAACGACCAGCACCAATGCACAGAGCAGGATGCGCATCATGGGCTGACCGCCACGCCGACGCCGCCGACCCGGCCCGAGACACTGGGATAGACCGAAACGCCCCCCGCGCCGACCGAGATCCCGGCATTCAGCCGCGGATCGGTGCACCCGGCCAACGCCAGGACAAGGCAAACCGCCGCCCTCATGGCCGGATGGATCCGCCCGGCGCCGGTGCCGGAGCAGGAGCAGGTGTCGGGGTCGGCGCGGGTTGCGGCTGATACACCGGCACGATGGCAATTGCGACCGGCGTGATCAGCGCGGTCGCCCGAAGTCCGTCATTACCCACCTCGGCCACGCAGGCCGACAGGGACAGCGCCACTGACAGCGCCGCCAGCACCCTCAACCCAGTCGTTTGCGCCATGCCGCCACCTGTTCGCGCACCCGTTCCGGCGCCGTCCCGCCATAGGAGGTGCGGCTTGCCACCGAATTGTCCACCCCCAGCACCTCGAACACTGCCGCGGTGATCGACGGATGGACGCCTTGCATGTCCTCAAGGGTCAACTCGGGCAGGTCGCAGCCCCGCGCCTCGGCCAGCCCCACGATGCGCCCTGTCACATGGTGCGCCTCGCGGAAGGGAAGGCCCGCCTCGCGCACCAGCCAGTCGGCAAGGTCGGTGGCGGTAGAGAAGCCCGCCGACGCTGCCGCCCGCAAGGCGTCCACATTCGCCGTCATGTCCCGCACCATGCCCGCCATTGCCGCCAGTGCCAGCATCAGCGCGTCCGCCGCGTCGAAGACCTGTTCCTTGTCCTCCTGCATGTCCTTTGAATAGGCCAGCGGCAGCCCCTTCATCACCGTGAACAGCGCCACCGTCGCCCCCAGGATGCGGCCCAGCTTCGCCCGGATCAGTTCCGCCGCGTCGGGGTTCTTCTTCTGCGGCATGATCGACGACCCCGTGGTGAACCGGTCCGACAGGCGGACAAACCGGAACTGCGCCGACGACCAGATCACCAGCTCTTCGGCAAACCGGCTGAGGTGCATGGCACAGATCGACGCTGCCGACAGGAATTCCAGCGCGAAATCCCGGTCGCTGACCGCGTCGATGGAATTGGCCATGGGCCGGTCGAACCCCAGCGCCGCCGTTGTCATGTGCCGGTCGATCGGAAACGAGGTGCCCGCCAGCGCCGCCGCACCCAAGGGGCATTCGTTCAACCGCGCCCGTGCGTCCGTGAACCGGCCGGAATCGCGTCCGAGCATCTCGACATAGGCCAGCATGTGGTGACCCCAGGTCACCGGCTGCGCCGTCTGCAGGTGCGTGAATCCCGGCATCACCCAATCCGCACCCGCTTCGGCCTGATCCACCAGTGCCCGCTGCAGCGCCGCAATACTCTCGATAGCGGCATCGCACTGGTCGCGCACCCACAGCCGGAAGTCGGTGGCCACCTGGTCGTTGCGGCTGCGGCCCGTATGCAGCCTCTTTCCCGCCTCACCCACGAGTTCGGTAAGGCGGTTTTCCACGTTCAGGTGGATGTCCTCCAGGTCGGTGCGAAACTCGAAGCCGCCGCCCTCGATCTCTGACAACACCGTGAGCAGCCCTTCCCCGATGGCCGCCGCATCGCTATCGCTCAGGATGCCTGTCGCGGCCAGCATCGCGGCATGGGCACGGGACCCCGCGATGTCCTGGGCATACAGCCGCCGGTCGAACCCTATGGATGCGTTGATCGCCTCCATGATCGCGTCCGGGCCTGCGGCGAACCGCCCGCCCCACATCGTGTTCCGGTTACCGTCCGTCGCCATCTCGGGGGTCCACCCATGCGCCTTTTGCTTGTTGCTGTCGTCTATACCGCACTGTCCCTGGGCGCAAATCCACAGGGCGCGCAGGCAGCCGATCCGGCGGCCCTGGCGGCCCTCCGCGAGGGGTCGATGCAGAAACTCGTGCTGCACGACGCACCGAAGGCCGTTTCGGACGTGGCCTTTGCGGCACCGGAGGGAACGGAACATCGGCTGTCGGACTGGCAGGGCCAGGTCGTCGTGCTGAACTTCTGGGCGACCTGGTGCGCACCCTGCCGGGTCGAAATGCCGATGCTTGACGCGCTTCAGGCCGAGTTTGGCGGGTCAGACTTCGCCGTGGTCCCGGTTGCCACAGGCCGGAACGCGCCCGAAGGTATCCGTCGGTTCTATGCCGAGGCGGGTGTCCGCGACCTTCCAGTGTTCCTGGACCCGCGGCAAGCGCTTGCCCGCGACATGGCGGTCCTGGGCCTGCCGGTCACGGTGATCCTTGACCGCACGGGTCAGGAGGTCGGGCGCCTGACCGGCGAGGCAGACTGGCATTCGGACAGCGCCCGCGCCATCGTCGCGGCCCTTATCGCCGACCGCTGAGAAAAAGACCGCCCGTGTCGCGATGCCCTGCCGGTTCGGGGCCGGAGTCCGGCTGGATCACTCCCGTGCGGCGAGGGCGTTCGACAACGCCGAATGTGCGTCCGAGGCGAGTTGGTCGACCTGCCCCAGACGTTCGTCGACCTGTGCATGGAAACTGTCCAGACGCGCGATGATCGAATGCAGCGCTTCGCCATCCTGCAGCAATCGCCCGGCTTCCACGCGGCACAGCACCCGGATCGAGTTCAGCCCCAGGACAAGCTTGCGGATATCCGTGCAGGCCGATGACAGGCGGCTGACGGCCTGGGTCGCCCGCATCAGCCCATCGCGCGACCTGTGACCGTACTCGTCTGCAAGGCGGGACAGGTGATCCGTCTCGTCGGCCGGGTCGAAGGGAAGGCCTTCATCCGACTGGCCCTGAACGAACGTGATCGCCTCGCGCTGAAGCTCCACCGCGCCGGACAGGAACTGCGCCTCGGCAAGAAGCGCGGCAAGCGAGGGTGGGGCGTCCGCCGACTGGTCCGTGCGCTGCGTCAGCGATTCGATCCTGCCGCTGATCTCGTCGGCCATAACCCTGTAATTCTCGGCCAGGGACGCCACAGGTGCCCCGCTCGTCTCCAGCCTTCGCGCTGCAATCCGCAGGTTCGTCGGAAACGACCGGATGTCCGAGAAATCGGCCAATAGCGCAGCCTGTGCCGCCGTGACGGCGGCAACCCGACCGCCCACTTCGGCAATGGCATCAAGTCTGACCGAAGCCGGCAGGCCCCTGGCCGCGCGGCGGGACGCCAGTTCGGCCAGCAGGGCGCGTGCCATGAACCCCTCGTATCCTGTGCCATCCTCGACACCAAGGCGCGCAACCAGCGATCCGGCGGAGTCCTCGGGCGACAGTCCTGCCGATTCTTCCTGCTTCAGCGCAGAATACAGCGCACGCACCTTGGCGAACTGTGCACTCGACGGCTTGATCCGCACAGACAGATAGCAACCCTCGACAGGTGTCGCGACGGCAAAGACCCAGTAGAAGCGACCATCGGCCGACTGGTTCTTCACATAGGCCCCGATCGGCTTGCCGGCCTTCAGGCGGCTCCACATCAGCCAGAACAGGCCCCTTGGGGTGTCGGGATGCCGGACGATTCGATGCGGCGCGCCGATCAGCCGCTCCCAGGGGTGCCCCGCGATCCGCTGGAACACCTGGTTGCCGGCGATCAGGACGCCCCGTTCATCCGTCCGCGAATAGAACAGTTCGTCGAATCCGAACGGAACCTCGTCCGTGCGCGCCACGGCCCTCCCGCTCGGCAAGGGGCCATCCTCATGTGTCGGTTCTGGCCAGACAGCGACCGCGTCCATGTGCATCCTTCCGCCGAAGTGGCTTCACGCATTGCTGCACCATGGCTCGGTCCACACTTCGAAATCATTAAGGCCCGCATGCCGAGCAGCATTCGGTCGGCCCCCTCCTTGCCGGTCGGCAACCGTCGGATTCGCCAAGTTCGCATCAAATCCATGACTTCACCGCTTGTTAGGAGGGCTGGGTCAAAGGTCTGTCACACAACTGCGGCACGGCTGCCCCGTCTGGGGGCCGCCGCGCCCGAAACCGAGAGTGTGGTCATGGCTCGAATCGTGAAAGGTCCCGGGCCCCGAGTCGGCCTTGGGGACAACCCGCTGGGCGCCGCTCTGGCCGAGCGCGACGCGGATACCATCGCCATGGTGCGCGAGGCGCTGGATCACGGGCGTACGATGCTGGCCTTTCAGCCTGTGGTTCAGACAAACCGACCGGACCGCCCGGCCTTCTGGGAAGGCCTGATTCGGGTCGCCGACCGCACGGGCCGGATCATTCCGGCACGCGACTTCATCGACGCCGTCGAAGCCGACGAGATCGGGCGCAGGCTGGATGTCGTCGCCCTGACAGAAGGGTTGAAGGTCCTGGCCGAAGTGCCCGACCTGCGCCTGTCCATCAACATGTCCGCACGCTCGATCGGCTATACCGACTGGATGCGCGCCCTAAGGCGCGGCATCGACCACGACCCGACAATCGCGGAACGCCTGATCCTCGAGATCACGGAACATTCCGCCATCGTCGTGCCGGACCATGTCCGCGCCTTCATGGCCGAATACCAGGTGGCCGGCGTGTCCTTTGCCATCGACGATTTCGGGTCGGGCTACACATCCCTGCGTCACCTGCGGGACTTCTATTTCGACATCATGAAGATCGACGGCCAGTTCATCCGCGGGGTGCACGCAAGCCCCGACAATCAGGTCCTCATCCGCGCCATGATCTCGCTTGCGCGGCATTTCGACATGCTCGTCGTGGCCGAACATGTCGAGACGATGGAAGAGGTCGAATACCTTGCCGCGAACGGCGTGGACTGTCTGCAGGGTCACTACTTCGGTGCAGCGACAACCTCGCCGCCCTGGTCACCCCGGGTGCCGCCCGGCGCGATACGCTACGCCTAGTGCGGGCGATATAGCGGCCCACCAGGGTGCCCTGGAACGGACGGCCGTTCGGGGCAAAGGGCCCGTGCCGGAGCAATGGGCAGTCGCGACATGTTGCACCCGTTCGGGGGGCGGCGCTAAGGTGCATGCAATTGCATCCAGCCTCGCCAAGGGACCAACCCCATGACCAACGTCGTCATCGCCTCTGCCGCCCGGACTGCCGTCGGCAGCTTCAACGGTGCCTTTGCCGCCACGCCCGCCCATGACCTGGGCGCCGCTGTCCTGCGCGAGATCGTGGCACGCGCGGGCGTCGACCCGGCAGAGGTATCGGAGACCATCCTCGGCCAGGTCCTGACCGCCGCACAGGGCCAGAACCCGGCACGTCAGGCGCATATCCACGCCGGCTACCCAAAGGAGGCGGCGGCCTGGGGCATCAACCAGGTCTGCGGGTCGGGCTTGCGGGCAGTGGCGCTGGGCGCCCAGCACATCCAACTGGGCGATGCCGCCATCGTTGCCGCCGGTGGCCAGGAAAGCATGAGCCTGTCGGCCCACGCCGCGCACCTGCGGGCGGGGCAGAAGATGGGCGACCTGAAGTTCATCGACACGATGATCCGCGACGGGCTGTGGGACGCCTTCAACGGCTACCACATGGGCCAGACCGCCGAGAACGTCGCCGAGCAGTGGCAGATTACCCGCGAGGCGCAGGACGAGTTCGCGCTGGCCAGCCAGAACAAGGCCGAGGCCGCGCAGAAGGCGGGCAAGTTCAAGGACGAGATCGTTCCCTTCACCGTCAAGACCCGCAAGGGCGACACCATGGTGGACCAGGACGAATACATCCGCCATGGCGCGACCCTCGAGGGGATGCAGAAGCTGAGACCGGCCTTCACCAAGGACGGCACCGTGACTGCGGCAAACGCGTCGGGCCTGAACGACGGCGCAGCGGCCGCCCTGCTGATGTCGGAGTCCGAGGCTGCGCGCCGCGGCATCACGCCGCTCGCGCGCATCGCCAGTTACGCCACTGCGGGTCTTGACCCCTCGATCATGGGCGTTGGCCCGATCCATGCCAGCCGCAAGGCGCTGGAGAAGGCAGGCTGGACGGTGGCAGACCTCGATCTGGTGGAAGCGAACGAGGCCTTCGCGGCCCAGGCCTGCGCGGTGAACAAGGACATGGGGTGGGACCCGGCCATCGTGAACGTGAACGGCGGGGCCATCGCCATCGGCCATCCGATCGGGGCGAGCGGTGCGCGCGTGCTGAACACGCTTCTGTTCGAGATGCAGCGCCGGGGTGCGAAGAAAGGCCTGGCGACGCTGTGCATCGGGGGCGGCATGGGCGTGGCCATGTGCGTGGAACGGGCCTGACACTGCCGCGGCCTGGGACGGGCGGCGCGCAACGATCTTGCGCGCCAGCCATCTCGCAGGTAGCGATGTTTCAACGAAAAGCCTGACAGGGAGGGGCATATGGCACGGGTGGCATTGGTCACGGGTGGATCGCGCGGCATTGGCGCCGCGATTTCGGTGGCACTGAAGGCTGCGGGGTACTCGGTCGCGGCGAATTACGCCGGGAACGACGACGCGGCCGCGGCCTTCACGAAGGACACCGGCATCCCGACGTTCAAGTGGTCGGTCGCCGACTACGACGCTTGCGCCGAAGGCGTTAAGTCCGTTGAGGCGGCCCTCGGCCCGGTCGACGTGCTGGTGAACAACGCGGGTATCACCCGCGATGCAATGTTCCACAAGATGACGCCGCAGCAGTGGAAAGAGGTCATCGACACCAACCTGACCGGCGTCTTCAACATGACCCACCAGGTCTGGGGCGGCATGCGCGACCGCAAGTTCGGGCGGGTGGTCAACATCTCGTCGATCAACGGCCAGAAGGGACAGGCGGGCCAGGCGAACTATTCCGCCGCCAAGGCGGGCGATCTGGGCATTACCAAGGCCCTGGCGCAGGAAGGCGCGCGCGCGGGCATCACCGTGAACGCGATCTGCCCGGGCTACATCGGCACGGAAATGGTGCGCGCCATCGACGAGAAGGTGCTGAACGACCGCATCCTGCCGCTGATCCCCGTGGGCCGCCTGGGCGAACCCGAGGAAATCGCGCGCATCGTGGTATTCCTGGCGGCGGACGACGCCGGGTTCGTCACCGGATCGACGATCAGCGCCAACGGCGGCCAGTTCTTCGTCTGACCGACGCAGGGGCCGGACGCACCATCCATGTCCGGCCCCCTGCGCCCCACGCTTGCCACCGCCATCGGCTTTGGCGCCGTCGTCCTGTGGGCCACGCTGGCTGCGTTGACGATCGCCACCTCGCCCGTTCCGCCCCTGCTTCTGAACGCGCTGACCTTCGCCATCGGCGGGGGGCTGGGGCTGCTGTGGCTGGGCGTCACCGGGGAATGGCGCAACTTGCGCGGCGTGCCCGTGGGGGCCTGGGCGCTGGGGATCTGCGGGCTGTTCGGCTATCATGCGGTCTACTTCACCGCCTTCCGTGTGGCCCCTGCGGCCGAGACCGGGCTGGTCGCCTACCTCTGGCCACTGTTCATCGTGCTGTTCTCGGGCCTGCTGCCCGGCGAGCGGTTGCGCGCGGGGCATGTGGCGGGCGCGCTGACGGCCTTTGCGGGGGCCGCGCTGCTGGTGCTGTCGCGTCCGTCCGAAGGCGACGCGAACATGGCGGGGCTGGGGCTGGGGCTGGCCTGCGCGCTGATCTGGGCGGGTTACTCGGTCGGATCACGTCGCTTCGGCACGGTGCCGACCGGTGCGGTCGCGATCTATTGCCTGGGGTCGGCCGCGCTCAGCCTGGCGCTGCACCTGGCCATCGAAACGCCGGCCTGGCCCGGGGACACGGGCGGCTGGCTCGCCATTGCAGCCCTGGGCGCCGGGCCCGTGGGCCTGGCGTTCTACATCTGGGACGTGGGTGTGAAGCGTGGCGATATACGCCTTCTGGGCGTGCTCAGCTATGCCGCGCCGCTGTTGTCCACGCTTCTGCTGATCGGCTTCGGGATCGCCCCGGCCAGCCCGGTGCTGTTGCTGGCCGCAGCACTTATCACCGGCGGCGCGGCATTGGCCGCGCGCGCCGGTCGGGCCAGCCGCTGACCGTATGACGTGTCAGTGCGTCGAAAGCCGCTGGATTTCCTCCTTCAGCCGAAGCTTCTGCTTCTTCAATTCCGAGAGCCTCAGGTCGTCCGTGCCCGGTCGGCGCTGTTCGACCTCCACCTGTTCCGAGAGATGCTGGTGCTTCTTCCTCAGTTCCGTCAGGTGCGAACTCAGGCTCATGTCCATCCTCCTGTAACATGGGTGTGACAGGTTCAGTGCACCACGTTTTCCGAGTCGTGTCACGCGTGGATGCAGCGATCCCTGTCAGGACAGAATGACGCGCGAGATGTTGCCAATCCCTTAATCCGTCCAGGACAAGGCCGCGCCGTCCCGCAGGATCGCGGTGGCCGCGGGCGTGTAGTGGTCGCGGTCACCCGGGTGGCGGTCACCGGCGTGCAGGACCAGTGGCGCCAGCAGCCGGAACGGGGCGCGACCGTCCTTTCGCGCCTGCACCAGAACCAGCCGGGGGGCGCGGCCGCCGCGCGGCGCAAGGGGGCGCAAAGCAAGGCTGCCCAAACGCGCCGTGGCGCAAGCAGTCAGAATGTCCGGCAGGCGCTCGGCCCGCTGGATCAGGGTCAGCCGTCCGCCGGGGGCCAGCCGCCGCCCTGCAGCGGCGATCCAGTCGCTCAGCGTCACGGATTCGGCCCGCGCGACATCGCGACCGGCATCTTCGGCGCGCGGGGCATGGGCCTCGAAATAGGGCGGGTTCGACAGGATGTGCTCGAAGCGCTCGGCACGCAGCGCGGCGGGCAAGGCTTCGGCCGATCCCACATGCATGGCCAACGTCAGGCCCGCATCGGCGGCGTTCCGGCGGGCAAGGTCGGCGTAGGCCGGCTGAACCTCCAGACCGGCCGCCACGATGCCGGACACCCTCGCCGCCAGGCACAGCACAGCCACCCCGGCCCCACAGCCCATGTCCAGCACCCGGTCCCCGGGCCGCGCCGAAACGGCCGCGGCCAGCAGCACCGCATCCACCCCCGACCGGAACCCCGCGCGCGGCTGCCAGGCCCGCACGCGCCCCCCCAGAAAGGCGTCGCGCGTGCAGTCGGCCGGATCGGGCGTCACGTCCCGACCGTCTCGATCCCGTTGTCGCGCAGGATCGCGGTGGCGCGGAAGTGGTCGCGGTCGGCCACCATCAGGCGCCGCGGCAATATGCCGATGGACCCTTCGAGGACGCTCATGTGGACGTCGAGGGGGAAGGCCCCTATACCCTCGCCCTCAAGCAGGGCGCTGGCAAAGGCGATCACGGTGGGGTCGTT
>CAYYOE010000096.1:0-7308 GCA_964473055.1 uncultured Rhodobacterales bacterium
CAGGTGACGACCGGCCCGGGCTGCGGCAGGCCCGCCAGTTGCCAGGCCCGGCGACCTGTGGCCTTTGCCTCCAGATCCCACAGCGCGCAATCCACGGCGTTGCGGGCCGCGCCCGGGGGCAGCAGGTTTTGCACGGTGGCGCGGGACACGGTGTCGGGCAGGCCGGCCAGTTGCGCCGCGACGCTGTCCAGCGTTTCGCCATAACGTGCATAGGGGACGCATTCGCCCTGCCCCACATGGCCCTCGGCGGTCGCCTGAACGGTGATGACCCGCGCCTCGGTTCGGCTGCCGCGACTGATGGTGAAGGTGCCCGCGGTCGGAAACGCCTCGGCCTGCCAGGTCAGCCGGGCCGCGATCACTCCAGCGCCCGCGCCTCGTCGCGCAGCATCACCGGGATGCCGTTGCGGACCGGATAGGCCAGATGCGCCGCGCGCGAGATCAGTTCCTGCCGCTCGGGATCCCAGGTCAGCACCGCGCGCGTTTCCGGGCAGACCAGCGCCTCGAGCATGCGGCGGTCCCAGGGGCGGGCCCCTCCTTCGATCGCTGTGGAGTCGGTCTCGTCCCTCATTGCATCACCTCGTCGCCAGACCCGCCGCGCAGGGCGAATTCGATCAGCGTCACCAACGTCTCGCGCCGGGTGGTCAGCGACGGGGCCTCGAGCAGCGCCTGCTTGTCCTCGGGTGAGAACGGACAGAGCATGCTGAGCGAGTTGATCAGCAATTCATCCTCGGCCTCGCGCAGGCTGGGCCAGTCGGTCTTGAGGCCCTGCGCGTCGAAGTAGCGGTTCAGGTGCTCGAAGAAGGCGTCGCGGTCGAATTTCGTATCGGTCTCGACCGGGCCCATGTCACGGTCGAACCCGGTCCAGGACACGTCGCAGCGGATGTAGGGGGTGAAGCCCTGCACCTCGTCCAGCACGCGAAAGCGCGACATTCCGCTGAGGGTGATCATGTAGCGCCCGTCCTCGGTTTCCGAGAAGGCGGTCAGACGCCCGGCGCAGCCGATGCTGTGCAGGCGGCGCTTGCCCTCGCCGCCATTGTTCGGCCCGCCTTCGCGCGGCTGGATCATCCCGATCAGCCGGTGCGGTGTCTTCAGGCAGTCATCCAGCATGGCAAGGTAGCGCGGCTCGAAGATATGCAGCGGCAGGCGGGCGCGTGGCAGCAGAAGCGCGCCGGGAAGGGGAAACACCGGAATCATGTCCGGCAGATCGGCCACTGTCATCATGCGCCGGGAGGTAGCGCGCGACATCGGTCAGGCAAATATCATCGACGACAGGCGGCGGCGCCCGTTCAGGACGATCGGGTCCTTGGGCGGCAGCGCGTCGAAGATGATGAAAAGCTGCGTCTTCGCAGCGCCGTCGTTCCATTCCCGGTCGCGGCGGAACAGGTCCAGCAGTTCGTCCACGGCCTCCTGCACCTGACCCGTCGCGTGCAGCGCCTTGGCGAGGTCCAGCCGCGCGGCCAGGTCGCTGGGGTCACGCTCGACCGCGGCGCGCAACTCGGCCACGGGTCCGGCATCGGCCGCCTGACGCACGAGGACAAGTTGCGCGCGCGCGGCCTCGATCTCCGGCGCGGTGGCGATCTTGGCGGGGGCGGCTGCCAGCAGCGCTTCGGCCTGGTCGAGTTGCCCGACGGCGATCTGGGCCCGGACCAACCCACCATAGGCTGCCGCATTCTCGGGTTCTTCGCCCAGGATCGCGGCAAAGACCTGCGCGGCATCGGCCGCCCCCCCCTGCGTCAGCATCTCTTCGGCCGAGGCCAGCGCCTCGCCCAGGCCGCCGTCGCCTGCGAGGCCCGACAGACGGTCGATGAAGGCCTTGATCTCGGACGCGGGCACTGCCCCCTGAAAGCCGTCAACGGGTTGCCCTTGCCAGAAGGCATAGACCGTCGGGATCGACTGGATGCGCAACTGGGCCGCGATCTGCTGGCACTCATCCACGTTCAGCTTGACCATGCGGACACGACCCTTCGCCTCGGTCACGGCCTTTTCCAGCATCGGGCCCAGCGTCTTGCAGGGGCCGCACCAAGGTGCCCAGAAATCGACGATAACCGGCACCTCGCGGCTGGCTTCGATCACGTCGGCCATGAAGGTACGTTCGGTCGATTCCTTGATCAGAGCCGCTTCGCCGTCTGTCGAGGCGGTAGCGTCCGGTGCTTTCTGTCCGAATTCGAGCATCGGCTTTCCCCTGTGCAAACCTGTTGCGCCCTATATGATCGCGTCACCCCGAAAGGCCAAGGGGCCGCCATGCCCGGAAAGCACTCATGCCCGTTCTTCTGACCTTTGGTGACAGCAATACCCACGGTAGCCAGCCGATCCCGCCCGACGGCACGCGGGCGCGGCTCGGGCCCGGGGAACGATGGCCGGGGGTGGCTGCGGCGGCGCTGGGCCCGGACTGGCGCCTGATCGAGGAAGGGCTGCCAGGGCGTACCGCCCAGTTCGCCGACCCGGTGATGGGCGCGCACATGGACGGGCGCGCGGGTCTGCGCATCGCGTTGATGTCCCATGCGCCCATCGACGTTCTGACCATCATGCTGGGCACCAACGACGTCAAGGCGCGGTTCTGCTCCTCGGCAGACGCGGTTGCGGGCGGGATCGCGGGGCTTCTGGACATCGCGCTGCATGTCGACACGCTGGCGCGGACCGGGCCGTTCAAGGTGCTGCTGATCGCGCCCCCGCCTGTCGAAGAGACAGGTGTGCTGGCGGCCGAGTTCTGGGGCGGAGCGGCCAAGTCGCGCGCGCTTGCCCCGATCCTGCAACACCTGGCTGCGGTGCGCGGGGTCGGCTTTCTGGACGCCGGCCAGGTGATCCGTGTCAGCCCGGTGGACGGGGTGCACTACGGTGCCCCGGAACATGCGGCACTGGGGGCAGCGGTGGCGTCAGCAGTCAGGTCGCTGGTCTAGGGCTCGCGCCCGCACCGGCGGCGGCCCGTTCCCCTCCGGCATCACCCGGGCGGCGCCCGCAATATCGCGACCGTCGCGGTTGCGAATGGAACTGCCGGTCTGCCTGGCAAGCGTTGGCGTGTGCAAATTGCGTGATCGAAGATGGCGGGGCCATACCAAAACGCCGTTTCGGATTTCGCCAGATCGATTGACAGAAGCCCACAGAACACGAAAGCGAAGTGGGTCTACACCTTTGTTCCGAACCGATCTGCCGGAATTTCCCGCCCGCCAATAAGGGGTTTGAAATGCTCTCCCAAGACAGCGATGGCATGGACAGTGCCCTTGTCATCCAACCAGACGTCGCCCCGGCGCACTACGCCATCGACATACTTGTGAACAACGCCAGAGCGATCAACGCCCAGAGCCTGGCAATGGCCATTCACACGGACATGAACCGTCTCTGTGCCCCGATCCGTGTCGTCGTCTTGAAGCACGCAGATGTCGGCGACAACTGGCATGCCGGACCGAACAAGGTTTCCACGTTTCCAGAAAAAGTGCATTGAGATGATCCCACCAAAACCGAGCCCGACGCCGGCTGCGAGCATGATGATACGGACAAAGACTGGAGGGGCTTCCTCGAAATGTTCGGGCCTGAGGGAAAACCACAGAAACAGAAGGCCAATGCCAAGCGCCATTATTCCCCGATAGCTTATCCGTCCCATTCCATTCTTGCGTGTCATTGTTCGCCCCTGTCGTGTCGTGAGGTCATGAAATCAGACGACCGGCCAAGCCGATGTGCGGGGGTTCGTGGCACCAATCCCTGCCTAGGGATTCGTCTGAACCGCTGACTCGGTCAAGCCGGAAGGTTCAACTGGGGTCCGCATGACCTGAGGGGAGGGATTGAACGTCTGCTGTGGCCTCAGACCCGCCGGACGATCCGGTTGACGTGGCCCATCTTGCGGCCGGGTCGTGCATCCGCCTTGCCGTAGAGATGCAGCCGTGCATCCGACTCCAGCGCGATCCGTGGAATGTGGCGGATGTCGTCACCGATCAGGTTTTCCATCTGCACGTCGGCATGGCGCGCGCCGTCGCCCAGGGGCCAACCGGTGATCGCGCGGATGTGCTGCTCGAACTGGTCCACGGCGCAGCCCGCTTCCGTCCAATGGCCAGAGTTGTGGACGCGCGGCGCGATCTCGTTCACCACAAGGCGCCCGGCTGCCACGAAGAACTCCACCCCGATCACGCCCACATATTCCAGTGCCGACAGGATACGCGCGGTGGCCAGCACTGCGTCCTGCGTCACCCGCGCGGGCACGCCCGCGGGCACCGTGGATGTGCGCAGGATGCCGTCGCGGTGGACATTCTCGGCCGGGTCGTAGCAGGCCACCTGGCCGTCCAGCCCCCGGGCCCCGATCACGCTGATCTCGTGCTCGAATGGCACGAAGCCTTCCAGGATCGCCTCGGCCGTCCGGTCCCGCCCCGCCAGCGCGGCCCAGGCCGTGCCGATCTCGGCTGCGTCGGCGATCCGCACCTGCCCCTTGCCGTCATAGCCCAGGCGTCGGGTCTTCAGGATCGCGGGCGCTCCGAGGCGGGTCAGGGCCGCGGTCAGATCGGCCTCGGACGCCACCGCGGCGAAGGGTGCGGTCTCCAGCCCGATCCGGGTCAGGAACTCCTTCTCCGGCAGACGGTCCTGGCTGATCCGCAGCGCCTCGCGCGACGGGCGGATCGCGCGCATCTCGGCCAGTCGGCCCAGCGCGTCGGCGGAGACGTTCTCGAACTCGTAGGTCACCACGTCCACGGCGGCGGCGAAGGCATCGAGTGCAGCGTCGTCGTCCCAGGCTGCCGTGGTGCAGGGGGCCACCTGCGAGGCCGGGCATCCCGGCGCGGGGTCGTAGACGCGCACGACATAGCCCAGCCGCGCGGCCGCCATGGCCAGCATCCGGCCCAGCTGACCACCGCCCAGAATACCTATGGCGGACCCTGCGGGAAGCGCGTCAGACATCGGACGGCACCTCGGGCACCGACGCGGACAGGGCCGCACGCCAGTCGGCCAGACGCGCCGCCAGCGCGGCGTCGTTCAGGGCAACGATCTGCGCCGCCATCAGCGCCGCATTCGCCGCGCCGCCGATGGCCATGCAGGCGACCGGATAGCCGCGCGGCATCTGCACGATGGAATACAGGCTGTCCTGTCCACCGAGCGCGCGGGTTTCCACCGGCACGCCGATCACCGGCACCAATGTCTTGGACGCAAGCATCCCCGGCAGATGCGCCGCGCCGCCCGCACCCGCCACGATGGCCCGCAACCCCCGTGCGGCGGCGGTGTTGCCGTAGTCCCACAGCCGGTCAGGCGTGCGATGGGCGCTGACGATCCGCACCTCGTGCGGGATGTCCAGATCGGTCAGGATATCGGCGGCGGCCTTCATGGTGGGCCAGTCCGACTGGCTGCCCATCACGATTCCGACCTGAACTGCCCTGTCCGCCATGCCAGACCCCCGGCGGGGCCCGCCCCCGCAAGGCCGCAGCAATGGCCGCTGCCGCCGCGCCGGTCAAGCGCAGCCGGACGGATCAGGCGATGATGTCGGGCGTCAGCCGGTCCTCGATCTGGGCGATCCGGTCCTTCAGCATCAGCTTCTGCTTCTTCAGGCGGCGCAACCGCAACTGGTCCGCCGTGCCCGCCACCTCGAGCGCATGGATCGCCTGGTCGAGGTCGCGGTGTTCGCGCCTCAGCATCTCGAGCTTGATGCGGAGGACTTCCTCCGTCTCCATCATGGCGGCCATGTTCATTGTTGCACCCTGTTCTGTCCCCACCCGCATGAGTCGGGGCCCGACGCCTTCGCCGACATTACATTTTTTCGCCCCTTGCGCCAAGAATCTGCGCACGGCGCGCCACTTGCGCGGCCCGCGGTGCCCGCCCATATCCTGTGACACGGGCTGCCGGATTGACGGGGCCCGTGCACCCGTCGCTTGCTGAAGGACGTGCCGGAGATGACGAAGATGACGCTGGGGGCGCACCCCTTCCTGCTCGGGTTCGAGCAGCTTGAGCGCCTGGTGGAACGCACCGCCAAGGCAGATGGCGGCTATCCGCCCTACAATATCGAACAGACCTCGCCGCAGAGCTACCGTATCACGCTGGCGGTGGCAGGATTTGCCGAAGCCGATCTGGCGATCACCGTCGAGGACCGGCAACTGGTCGTGCGCGGGCGACAGGCGGACGACAGCGAGGGTCGGGTATTCCTGCATCGCGGTATCGCCGCGCGGCAGTTCCAGCGCACCTTCCTGATGGCCGAGGGCGTCGAGGTGACGGGCGCCGCGCTGGAAAACGGTCTGCTGCACGTGGACCTGGAGCGGACCGATCCCGAGACGGTGGTTCAGACGATCAGCATCCGGTCGGCCAAGTAATCGTGCCGGTGACAGGAGGTAGCACGCGATGAACGAGAAATTCGACGGCATTCCCGAAGGTGGGGCACGCATCGTCTATGTCCGCCCGGTGCCGGTTGCCGACCTGCCTGCCGAGATCCGGGTGCAGGTGGGCGGTGCCGGGACGGTCTATGCGGTGCATGCCGAAGACGGGGAAAGGCTGGCGCTGGTACGCGACCGGCGGCTGGCCTTCGCACTGGCGCGCCAGAACGACATGGCGCCGGTCAGCGCACACTGACCCGTCTGCAAAGCGGACGCGGGGCCTGACGGCCCCGCGGCACCGGTGTGGCGCCGACCGCCTTCGCGGTCGGCTACGCGTGCCTCCGGCGGGAGGTATTTCATCAAGGGTGAGTGGCCGGGGGCAGCGCAATCAGGCCGCGATCAGGCCCATCTGTTCGAGTTTCAGGATCACCTGGCTGGCGCAATAGTCCACCTCCAGCCCTTCGGTGTTCACCCGCAACTCGGGCGCCTCTGGTGCCTCGTAGGGGTCGGAGATACCGGTGAATTCCTTGATCTTGCCCTCGCGCGCCAGCTTGTAGAGACCCTTGCGGTCGCGCCGTTCGCATTCCTCGATGGGGGTGGCCACATGCACCTCGAGGAAGGCGCCATAGGCCTCGACCATCTCGCGCACGGCGGCGCGCGTTGCCGTGTAGGGCGCGATGGGGGCGCAGATCGCGATGCCGCCGTTCTTGGTGATCTCGGACGCGACATAGCCGATCCGGCGGATGTTGATGTCGCGGTGTTCCTTGGAGAAGCCCAGTTCCGAGGACAGGTGCTTGCGCACCACGTCGCCGTCGAGCAGCGTCACGGGCCGGCCGCCCATCTCCATCAGCTTGACCATCAGCGCGTTGGCGATGGTGGACTTGCCCGACCCCGACAGCCCGGTCAGGAACACGGTGAAGCCCTGCTGCGACCGCGGTGGCGCGGTGCGGCGCAGTTCGGACACCACCTCGGGGAAGCTGAACCAGTCGGGGATTTCCAGCCCCTCGCGCAGGCGGCGGCGCAGTTCGGTGCC
>CAYYOE010000096.1:7318-10510 GCA_964473055.1 uncultured Rhodobacterales bacterium
CCGGAGATATCCAGCACTGTCGACCCCTCGGGCACCTCGTTCACCGGATAATACTGCGCCTTTTCCTGCACATAGACCATCTGGCGGAAATCGACCATCTCGATGCCCACTTCGGCCTGATGCGTGCGCACCATCTCTTGTGCGGCGTAGGGGTCGTAGAAGTCGGCGCCCTGGCTGTTCTTGCCCGGCCCGGCATGGTCGCGCCCCACGATGAAATGCGTGCAGCCGTGGTTCCTGCGGATGATCGCGTGCCACAGCGCCTCGCGCGGGCCGCCCATCCGCATGGCGAGGTTCAGCAGCGACAGGTGCGTTGTCTGCGCGGGGTACTTCGACAGCACCGCCTCGTAGCAGCGCACGCGGGTGAAATGGTCCACGTCGCCCGGTTTCGTCAGGCCCACGACGGGGTGGATCAGCAGGTTCGCCTCGGCCTCGCGCGCGGCGCGGAACGTCAGTTCCTGGTGGGCGCGGTGCAGGGGGTTGCGCGTCTGGAACGCCACCACCCGGCGCCAGCCCAGCTTGCGGAACAGCGCGCGCAACTCGTTTGGCGTGTCGCGTCGCGCCTTGAAGTCGTAGTGCACGGGCGGCTGGATGCCCGTCACCGGGCCGCCAAGATAGACCGGGCCTGCCTTGCGGTGCAGGTAGGCCACGGCCGGATGCGCGATGTCGTCCGCGCCCAGCACATGGAGTGCCTCGCGCGACTTGTCCGGTGTCCACTTGTCGGTCACCGTCATGGTGGCAAGAATCACGCCCTCGGCATCGCGCAGCGCGATGTCCTGCCCGGGTTCGACGGTCGCGGCGAACGCCTCGGACACATCCAGCGTTACCGGCATCGGCCACAAGGTGCCATCGGCCAGTCGCATCCCCGCAACCACGCCGTCATAGTCCGCCTGCCCCAGGAACCCCTTCAGCGGCGCGAAGCCGCCGTTCATCAGCAGTTCCAGGTCGCACAGCTGTCGTGGCGACAGGTCCCAGGACGGCAGGGTGGCCGCCTCGTGCTTGAGCTTCTGGGCGCTGTCCCAAGAGACGTAGAGTTCGGGGACGGGGGCGAGGGTCGGCAGGGTCATGGCATGGGACTTTCGGAACGGTCAGCGTTTGGCGCGCGGCCTAGACCCGCCCGACCGATCAGGCAAGGCCGGCGGGGGGCCGCGGCGCGATTCAGGGCCGTGTGTTGCGCGTTTCTGTCCCGGCTGGAACCGGCGGTGCGTCCGTCGCCATGGAACTGGTCTGCCGTCGGCCCGGATCACCGGGGGACGGACCCGGTGTTCCCCCGGGCCCGAGGAAGCGAAGGTTCGCCGCGCGGATGCGGGCTGCGGCGTCATCGTACAGGAATGGCAGGAAGGCGTAGCGCCGCCCCGCGGTCACACGCGACACCGCGTGCAGCAGCGCACAGGAGAAGACAAGGGCGCCGCCGGGCGGCGGACGGAACCCCTGCGGTCCATATTCCGGAAACGACACCGCGCCGCCATCGAAGCCGTCGTTCAGGTTCACCGACACCGCAAAGCGGCGGTGCGCGGTACCTGTCGTGGTGTTGTCGCGATGCGGCGCGAAATGCCCGCCCTCGGCCGCATCGTAGCAGGCGACAAGGTAGCGCTCCATCCGCGTGACCTGGAACATGTGGGCCCTCGCGATCTCGGGCACCACGCGGCGGGCGATCCGGTCGCGGAGCGTGACGATCAGGGCGGGGTCGGCCAGGGTGACATCCCGGCGGCTCTTGTGGCGGGGGTCGTGCAGTCCGACCGTACGCCCGTCCACCTGCCGCATGAAGCCCGACACCTCGCCGCCCTGCGCATCATAGAGCGCGATCAGCCGGTCGCAGAGGTCGGGCTCGAATACCCGGGGCAGGATCAGCACGGGCGCCTGCACCGGAAAACCCGCGTGCAGTCCCGGCGGTTGCAATCCCGCGACAGTCGCGATCAGGGCGCAGGCCCCGTCGTCGCATGCCACGACGGCGGCCAGCCGCAACGTCGGGTCGATGACAAAGGCCAAGGTCGTGCCTGGCGCCACACCGTAGCGCGCCGCGATGGCGCGATCCGTGTCCCAGAACACCCGCACCCCCGGCACCCGGTTGACCAGGTGCGCCTGCGCCTCGTCCTCGGGATCGGGCGTCACGATGAACAGGCTTGCGTCCCGGTCATCGAACAGGTCCGCCCGGGCCAGTAGTGCGGCCAGCACCTCCGGCACCCCCGGATGCACGGCCGAGGGCACGAACAATAGAACAAGGTTGCGCCCCGCCGCGGTGTCGAAGGCGAAGGCCGGGTTCGCGGGGCTGCGCGCGGTGAAGCGCGGCGCGGGGTCGCCTGGGGAAAGGGCGGCGATGGCAAGGGGCGGCTGCACCGTCATGCCACACCAGTGACGCATCGTGGTTAAGGTCGGGTTTCTGTCGTCGGTCGCCCGTCAGATTGCCGCGCCCCAGCCTTCGACGTGGCCCAAATATCCCGGGGGGAGGTGGCCGGCAGGCCACCCGGGGGGCAGCGCCCCCCGCCTCCGGACACGCCGCGCGCTATTCGGCCGCCTGCGCCGTCTGACCCGCGTCCTGCGCGGCCAGCCAGCGCTCGGCCTCCAGGGCGGCCATGCAGCCCATGCCGGCGCTCGTCACCGCCTGGCGATAGACATGGTCGGTGATGTCGCCCGCGGCGAAGACGCCGGGGATCGCGGTTTCCGTGGTTCCGGGCGTCACCTTCACATAGCCACCGTGGTGCGTTTCCAGCTGGTCGGCCACCAGTTCCGATGCCGGCGCGTGGCCGATCGCCACGAAGAACCCGGCGCAGGGCACGTCCTGCGTTTCGCCCGTCTTGACGTGGCGCGCGCGCACGCCCGTCACGCCGGTGCCGCCGGGTTCACCCAGCACCTCCACCACTTCGTGATCCCAGATCACGCTGATCTTGGGGTTCCTGAACAGCCGGTCCTGCATGATCTTCTCGGCGCGGAAACTGTCGCGACGGTGGATCACCGTCACCTTGGTGGCGAAGTTGGTGAGGAACAGCGCTTCCTCGACCGCGGTGTTGCCGCCACCCACCACGACAATCTCCTTGCCGCGATAGAAGAACCCGTCGCAGGTGGCGCAGGCCGACACGCCGAACCCCTTCAGGCGTTCTTCGGACGGCAGGCCCAGCCAGCGCGCCTGCGCCCCCGTCGCGAGGATCATGGCATCGGCGGTATAGGTCGTGCCGCTGTCGGCCTCGGCGCGGAACG
>CAYYOE010000097.1:0-2412 GCA_964473055.1 uncultured Rhodobacterales bacterium
GGCTTTCAGCTGATCTTCTGCATCCGCGGCTGGGTCGATGTGGTCTACGAGGACCAGGGCGGCCCGCGTCGCCTGCACGCGGGCGACTGCTTCATCCAGCCGCCCGAGATCCGGCATCGGGTCCTGCATGCCTCGGACGGGATCGAGGTGATCGAGATCGGCGTTCCCGCCGAACACCTGACCGTGATCGACCACGACATGGCGCTGCCGACCGCCGTGATGGCGCCCGACCGGGAATGGGCCGGGCAGAGGTTCGTCCACGACCTCGGGGCCAGCGGCACATGGCAGGCACATCGCCTGCCCGGGTTCGTTGCCCGAGACACCGGGATCGCGGCGGCCACCAAGGGCGTTGCGTCAGTGCAGGTGGTTCGAAAAGGCGAAGACGAGGGGCGTTTTGCCGTGCATCGCGGCGACATATTGTTCGGATATGTTATGGCTGGTTCAGCGGTGCTGGATGCGGTCGGGCAAACCGGGCAGGTCGTCGAGCAGGGCGATGCCCTGGCCATCCCGCCAGGACTCGCCACCCGCCTGTCCGGCGCAAGCCCGGACTTCGAGATGCTGGAGGTTGCCTTGCCGGGAACCTTCGACACCGCCCCCGCCTGAGGCCTAGTCCTCGGGCGGGCGGCCATGGATCCTCAGGAACAGGCTGTCCTCGTCGTCGTTGCGAAAGAACGGCACGGCATCGGGCGCGTCCGTCGCGGGCAGGCGTGCAGCCACCTCGGCCAGCACGCACTGCGTGACGAAGGGCAGGTCGAACCGGAACGTCTCTTCCACCGGGATCCATTGCAGGTGGCGCAATTCGTCCTCGGCGCGGGCAAAGTCGTCGGGGTCGCCCGCCAGTTCCGAGGCATCGGCCAGGAAGAACCGCGCGTCAAACCGGCGGGGCCGACCGGGCGGCGTGATCGCCCGAAAGACAAAGGACAGCGCGCCCGCGTCGGGAAGGTGGCCGGTGGCGGCGAAACCCCTCCAGCCGCGAGGCGGCCCATCGGGCCAGCAGCCGGGACGTCCCAGGATCAGGCCCGTCTCCTCCCATAATTCACGGATCGCCGTTGCGGCCAGATCAATGCGTCCCAGCCGGTCGGCGCAGAGATCTGGCAGGTCGCGCGCCAGTGGAACCGCCCCGTCGACGGCGTCCACCGCGCCGCCCGGAAACACGAACTTGCCCGGCATGAAGGTCGCGCCGGCACCGCGCTGACCCATAAGAACAGACGGCGTCCGGCCCTCCGGGTCGCGAATGAGGATCAGCGTGGCCGCATCGCGGATCGAATCCCCGGCCAGAGACACCGTCAATCCGCCGCGGCCTCGCCCGCGCCGAAGCCGTGCATGCGCTTGGCCCATTGATAGCCGACCATGCCGCCCTTCAGACGCGGCAGCAGATACAGCGACAAAGCCACACAACCGACCCCGAAGATCGAGAACAGCACCATCGGCTCGGGCCGGAAATTGACGAAGACCGCCATCAGAAGCGGCGCCATGACATGGCCCACAATCAGGATGGTCAGGTAGGCCGGGCCGTCATCGGCGCGATGATGGTGCAGGGCTTCGCCGCAGACCGGGCAGTCGTGCCGGACGGTCAGGTAGCCCGTCATCATGGGGCCCGCCCCACAGGCGGGACAGCGGCGGCGCCAGCCACGCACCACGGCAGGGCGTACCGGATGCGGCGCGGACGCCTCCGGTGTCGTTCCACTACGTCGGGACGTGTCAGGCATCGCGGCACCCTTTGCACCTTGCGGACACGTCCCTTACCGCGTTTTGCGGCCAGGTGCATCCCCGAGGTGTGGCTTGCGCCGGATTGTCGCGCGCGACCGCGACGGAATTCCTGCCGCCCGCCGTGGAATGATCAGAACGTGGGCACATGCGCCCGCGCCGGTTTCAGAACGGAGATCGCAGGATGCGCTACACTACCGCAAATACCGCCGCCCTGGCTGTCGCCCTGACTTTCGGGCTTGCAGCGATCGCGCCAGCGCAGGATGCCACCGCCCCTACATCACCTCCCGCCGCCGGTTCTGACACCGGTGCGCCGATGCCGATGATGCGTGGGGGTGGCATGGCTCTCTTTGGCATGGACAGGCCCGGCCCGGGCGAAGTGCTGACGCCCGAGGAGAGGGCTGCGCGCATGGCCGAGCGCTTTGCTGCCGCGGACTCCGATGGCGACGGGCTCCTGTCCGCCGACGAGATCGCCGCTGCGCTCGAGGCCATGCGCCTCGAGAGGCTGGCGGTCATGGCAGGGCGGCAGCTTCAGGCGCTGGACGTGGATGGCGACGGTGCGCTCAGCCTCGATGAACTGATGGCGGGTCCGTCCGAGCGGATGTTCGCCCGCGCCGACACCGATGGCGACGGAGTGATCAGCCCCGAAGAATGGGATGCCGCCATGGCACAGATGCGCCGGCGTGCCGGCGACCGGATGGATCG
>CAYYOE010000097.1:2512-10461 GCA_964473055.1 uncultured Rhodobacterales bacterium
GACCTTGCGCCGGGGGGCGGGCCCCGTGATGGTGCAGGATGACCATGCCTTTCGACGCCAGGTCCGATGCGGACGAGGTCGCCCTGCTCGCGGCGTTTGCGCAGGGCGACTCGGCGGCAGCACGGGTGTTGACGGACCGGCTACTGCCGCGTGTGTTCCGGTTTGCGGCCCGTATCCTGGGCGATCGCGCCGAAGCCGAGGATGTGGCCCAGGACGCCATGCTGCGGCTGTGGCGTCAGGCGCCGAACTGGCGTCCGGGCGAGGCGCAGGTGGCGACCTGGCTCTATCGGGTCGCGTCGAACCTGTGTACCGACCGGTTGCGTCGCCGGCGGTCCCGCCCGACTGCGCCGATCGAGGATGCCGGCGATCCGGCAGACGGCACTCCGGGATCGGAGGCGCGGCTGCATCAGGCCGCGCGACTTGCGGCGCTTCAGGATGCGCTTGCGGAACTGCCGGACCGCCAGCGGCAGGCGGTCGTCCTGCGACACCTCGAAGGGTTGTCGAACCCCGAGATCGCGGAAGTCCTCGGGATCGGCATAGAAGCGGTGGAAAGCCTGACAGCGCGGGGCAAGCGGGCTCTTGTGGCTGCACTGTCCGGTCGGAAAGAGGAACTGGGCCATGGTGACTGATCGCAAGGATTCTGACGACGCGAACCTGCTTGACCTGTTCGCCGCCGCTAGGACGGCCGCGCCCGTGCCTTCCCCCGCGCTTCAGGCGCGGGTCCTGGCGGATGCAGACCAGGTTGCGGCGGAGCGGGATGGGGCGGTGCGCCCCCGCAGGGCCGATCGTCGAGGTTCATGGCTTGGGGGCCTTTGGGCGGCGTTGGGTGGCTGGCAGGGCGGCACCGGACTCGCAGCCGCGACAATTGCCGGGTTGGCCATCGGGTTTGGCGCACCCGGGGTCGTTCCCGGTGTCACATCCGTCGAGTCCGACCTCGTGGACGGGACGGAACTGGCGGTGTGGCTATGGCCCGGAGTCGATGCCATGCTCGACGAACCATTGGGCAGCGAAGAGGGTTGAAACGTGACCGACAGTCTTCCCTCCGATCGTCCGCGTGGCACGCCCATCTGGCTGCGTGTCACACTTGGCTTGTCGCTGGCGCTGAACCTCGCCGTCCTCGGGATTGTGCTCGGCTCGGTCGGACGTGATCGCATGGATGACCGCCGTCTTCATGGCGCAGCACAGGTGCAGGGTGTGGACGGCATGCGATGGGGCGCGCGCACGCCGCGGGGTGGCGAGTCGGGAATGGCGCTGTCGCCCTACATTTCCGCGCTTCCCGTACAGGACCGGCGCGTCATCGGCCGCGAAATCTTTGGTCAGGCGCGGGTCGAGGGGATCGGCCTGCGCGACCTGCGCGGATCGGTCGAGGCGGTGATCACTGCCCTGAGGGCCGACCCGTTCTCGCAGACTACTGTCGCCACCGAACTTGCTCGACAGCGCACGGCATTGGGCCGGGTACAGGAGATCTCGCAATCGGCGCTTCTGGAACGCCTTCAGGCTATGTCCGTCGCGGAGCGCCGCGCTTTCGCCGATCGGCTGGAGGCGGGGTTGCCGCGCCGTGGAAACCCTGAGGAGGGCCGGGCGAGCAACGGCCCGGCAAACTGACGGGCCGTCGGTCCTGTCGGTCTGCGACCGCAGGATCAGGCAGCGCTGCGAGCCACGCGCACCTGGTTGCGACCGCCGGTCTTGCACCGCATCAGCGCGCGGTCGGCGCGGACGATCACTTCGGACGCGGGAATACCAGGGGTGCCCAGTGCGATCCCGGCGCTGACGGTCACGGTCACGGGGCATAGTCCGGCAACCTCAACCGGCGTTTCGCCCACCCGCAGACGAATGCGCTCGGCCACCTGTCGCGCTACGGTCAGGTCGCCTTCGGGAATCGCCACCAGAAACTCCTCTCCGCCGATTCGCGCGACCATATCCACGGCGCGGGTGTGCTGGCGCAGCCGGTCCGCGACTTCGGCCAGCACGCGGTCACCCGCGGCATGGCCGAAGCGGTCATTCACCTGCTTGAACCGGTCGATGTCGAACAGGACCACCGCCCAGCACTGGTCCATCTCGGCCGCGCGCTGGGCGATGCGGTCGAGGTGCGGCAGGGCATAGCGACGGTTCCAGAGCCCGGTGAGCGGGTCCAGGGCTGCCAGGCGCAACCCCGCTTCGACGGACCGACGCATCCGGTCCGTGTCGGCCTTGCGGCGCAACTGCATGGCAACCCTGAGGGCGAGTTCGCCGTCCACGGCACGTTCGGTCAGGATATCGGATGCCCCGGTATCTAGGGCGATTACGGCGCCAGCCCGATCATCCGCGCGCAGCACGACGATAACGGCCGCGTTCCGGCTGGCGGCGCGGGCACGCAATTCGGCTATCATTGCCAGCCCGGTATGCGGGCCGTCCATATCGGCGTGCAGGATATAGGCGTCCGCGGGTGCTTGTGTCAGGGCGGCCCGCGAGTCCATCGAAAGCAGGGCCAAGCCCGTTTCTGCCGACAGTTCCGTCTTCCAGCGCGCCATCCACTCTGACCGGTCGGAAGTACCGACCAGCGCGACGCGGGGTGGCACATCCCAAGCCGCACCGGGTTCCGAGAACCCCAGGTCACGGGCCGTCTCCTCCCTCGCCTGCCATTCCTCCTGCGTTCCGAGCGCCCGCTTCAGGGTGCGCAGTTGCGCAAGCAGCAGCGCGCCGTCGACAGGGCGGCGCAGGACGGCGTCAGCCCCGGCACGCAGTCCATCGACCACCTCGCCTCCCGCCCCTGCGCCCGCGACGATCAGCACCGGAACCGTTGGAAACCGTTCCTTGATCGACCGCGTCAGGTCGGCCGCCGTCATGTCTTGAGGCTGGCCGTTGATCATCGCAATGTCGGGCCGGTCCTCAGCCAGCGCTTCCAGCGCCTCGGCCCCGGTGGACGCCTGTCGTGCGTCCGCGAACGCCGCGCCGAGGGTCGCCCGCATCAGGATGCGGCTTGTCGGCAACGGATCGACCAGCAGGATGCGTGCATGCATGTTGCGACCTCGAAAACCGGGACGCCGGAACCGACCGGCGCGTTAATGATGGTTTAGAGACAGTGTTTGCCGGATTGGTTAAGGAAGCCTTAGTGCCGCCGCTGGGAGGCGGCGTACTACGGGGTTGGGCAGAACATGCGGCGGAAAATTGCCGACGATGTCGCGATTGCGGCCTTGGGCTGGATGGCGGGCGATCCCGAAGTCATGGGCGCCTTCCTGTCCGCCTCGGGTCTGTCCGCCACGGACCTTCGGGATCACGTCGACGACCCGGCCTTCCTTGGCGGCGTGCTGGATTTCGTCTTGCAGCGCGACGATTGGGTGATCGCCGTTGCCGAAGTGGCAGGGCTTGCGCCGGACGGGGTTCTGGCGGCCCGCGTCGCCTTGCCGGGGGGCGATCTGCCGCACTGGACCTGACGGGGCCGAAGGCCTTCAGAAGGACGGCAGTGGCCGCGTTTCGCCTTCGCGGAGCCGTGTCAGCATGCGCCGCAACTCGGCCAGTTCCGCCGGAGACACCTGCGCTTCCATCGCCCGGTTGTTGGCCTCGGCCAGAGGCGTGCCTTCGTCCAGCCGCTGCCGGCCCAGATCGGTCAACCGGACCGCGGTGGTCCTTCGATCGCCGTTCCCGGTGGCTGACCCGGCCGACCGGGCGACAAGCCCCGCGCCTTCCATCTGGCGCAGCGCGCGCGAAGTGGCAGTGCGGTCGATGCCGACAAAGGCCGCGATGTCGGACGGATGAACCAGAGCCTCGTTGCCGACAGCCAGCAGGACACACCAGGTGACCCGTGTCAGACCCAGCCCGCGCAGCCCGTCCTCCAGCCGTCGCTCCTGCAGGCGGGCGGACAGGGAAAGCTGGTAGCCAAGCGAGGCGTGCAGGCGGTAGGGGGCTGGTCCGGTCATCACGCACGGTTGTCAGGCAGACGGTTGGCCCTGTCAATCGACGGGCGCGCGTGGCAGGGTGCCGCCGCGGTGCAGCATCGGGGGTCGGGCATGCGGTGGCAGGGCGTTGTCTTCGACAAGGACGGCACACTGTTCGACTTTCACGCCACATGGAGCGCCTGGGCCGCCGGTTTCGTCACCGACCTCGCCCGCGATCACGATCATGCCATCCGGCTGGCAGCGCGGATGCGGTTCGATCTGGAGGCGCGGCGGTTCCATTCCGACAGCCCGGTCATCGCGGGCACGGTTGTCGAGGTGGCGGCGCTGTTGCTGCCGGACCTTCCGGGGGTCGGTCCGGGGGACCTGATCGACCGGATCAACGCCGCCGCGGTGGCGGCCCCGCAGGTTGCCGCCGCACCCCTGCGGCCACTGCTGGAGCGGTTGCGTGCATCCGGTCTTCGACTGGGCGTGGCCACGAACGACGCCGAGGCACCTGCCCTCGCGCATCTGGACCGGGCCGGCGTGCGGGACCTGTTCGACTTCGTTGCGGGCTATGACAGCGGGCACGGGGGCAAACCTGCGCCGGGGCAGCTGCTTGCCTTCGCGGAGGCAACTGGGGTGGACCCGGCGCAGTCGGTCATGGTGGGGGACAGCACCCACGACCTCGACGCAGGCAGGGCGGCAGGGATGGCGACCGTCGGCGTGCTGACCGGGCTGGCCCTTGAGGCCGACCTGGCCTCGCGCGCGGATGTGGTCCTGCCCGACATCGGGGCGCTGCCTGGATGGCTGGGCCTTTAGGGACGGTTTGTGCCCGACTTCACGAAAGGCTCAGGCTATCCGGTCCGCCGGCAAGGAGACATTGTCGTGCAGGTCGCGATTGCCAGGTGAGCGGGGTCTGCATCGGACGGGCGGTGCAGGATCATGGCCGGTTGTCTAGCTGGTTTGGGGGAACCAAGGAGACCATGCGCGCACGCCTCCAGGGAGGCGCGCGACTGGCAGCACAAGCCCTAGATCGGCAAGGGCGTGCCGTCCCAGCCCTCGAAACAGCCTGTCGTGGCGGGTGACAACGCGTCGATCCGCGCCAGAAGCCCCGCGGTTGCCGTTGCGGCGTCGATCTCTGCCCCGGGCCCGCCCATGTCGGTCTGGACCCAGCCCGGGTGGTAGATCCCCACGCTGATCGCCTGAGATTTCAGATCCGTCGCAAGGTTGCGCCCGAGATTCAGCACCGCGGCCTTTGACGCGCGATAGATGTAGCTGCCCCCCGGTGCCCGCGTGGTCGAGGCCATCTGGCTGGAGATGATCGCGATCCTCGCGTTTCTCCCGGCGCGCAGGTTCGGCAGAAGCGCTTGAACCGTCAGGAACACGCCCGTGACGTTTACGGCAAAGGTCTCGGCCCACATGTCGGCAGGGTAACCGCTGACCAGCCGCTCGCTACGGTCGGCATAGATGCCTGCGTTGCAGACCAGCACGTCAATCGGCCGCTCCGCAAGTGCAGCGGCAAGACGGGCCTGCGCCAGTGGGTCGGTCACGTCGAGTGGTAACACCGGATAGGTCGCGTCACGCGCGGTGGCGATCACCGTGTCTCCGCGCTGGCGTGCCGCGGCGGCGAGGGCTGCGCCGATGCCCCGGCTCGCGCCGGTAATGAGGATTGTCGCAGACATCGGACCTAATGCGCCTTGCGTCGCGGCACGAAGGGCAGGGGGGCAACCGGCACCCCATCCTCGATCAGCTTAAGCGCGTCGTCGGCGCGCGCCTCGCCCCAGATCGGGCGCTCGGGCGCAGTGCCGTCGTGCATTGCGCGCGCCTCGGCGGCAAAGCTCAGCCCGACATAGTCGCTCTCGCGTTCGATCCGGTCCCGAAGTTCGGCCAGGTGGCGTTCCAGGTCAGACCCTGGGCTGCGAAGCGCGGCTGCCTCTGAGGGTGGGGTCGGCGCAATCGGATTTTCGGACGGTCGTGCCGAAGGCGCTGGCCGGTACGCCGCCCGTGTGGCCTTTGCAACCGGCGGAGCCATCAAGGCCTTGGTCACGTCCGTTCCGCCGCACACCGGGCATGACACATGCCCTGACTGCAGCAGCCGATCAAAGGCGGCGGCAGTCTGGAACCAGCTGTCGAAATCGTGGTTCCGCGCACAGTGGAGGGCGTAGCGAATCATCACTTCTCGTTCCGGAATTACCCTTTGCAGATATGCGCTGCAGGGGCTGAATCAACGGCTTGCGCGATTTCGGCTCGCAGGAGGCGCGAACGCCGCCACGATCTGCGCGAGGTCCGGCTCGTCCAGACGTTCGGCCGCATCGGCGGGCCGGAACCAGCGCCGCTCGCGCTGCCCCACCTCCGGGTAGCGCCGCTTGATCCGCTCTACCTCAACCTCGAAGAGCGCCACGCGGACAGGCAAGGCGACTCCTTCAGCGAGGACCTTGGGGTAGACGAACAGCCCCAGCGGCGTCCCGGACACGGTTCCGACGACGCCAGCCTCTTCCCAGGCCTCGGTCAGCGCAGAGTCCGCCTCGGTCCGGCCGTCCATGATCCAGCCCTTGGGCACAACCCAGCGTTTGGTGTCGCGGCTGGTGATCAGTAGGACTTGCGGTGCCTTGTCCTTGATCCGCCAGCACAACGCACCAACCTGCTGGCGCGGATGCACCGGGACAGCGCCAGTCATGCAAGAAGCCCGCCGCGCGCGCGCAAACTGATCGGTCGGTGCCATTTGTCCATGCTCGATACGTGCGGGTGGCCCGCACTGGCGGATCCCGCAACAAGTTTTCGTTTTGGAAGTGTAACATGTTGCACAAAGAATATAAAGGAAGTGTGCAACGCCCCAGCAACTGTGGCTGATACGGCTTTCCCGGCGGCGTTGTTGACGAAGGCCGAATGGCGGTTAGCTGTGCGAGGGGATTTTCTGGACAACACCCCATGCGCAAGACAATAGCCGGTACCTGCCTGATCGCCTCGATGCTGACCCCCGCCATGCCGATGGCCGGCGATGGCGAAAGCATGGATGCCGTGGCTTCTGCCGAGCTGGCACCGTCCTTTCGCTTTTCCTCGATCGATGGCGGCACGCTCGACACCAGCGACTGGCGCGGCCGCCCCCTGCTGGTTGTCAACACCGCGTCGCTGTGCGCCTTCACGCCGCAACTGGCGGGGCTGCAGGCACTGCACGAGGCCTTTGCCGATCTCGGGCTGGTCGTGCTGGCCGTGCCCTCCGACGACTTCAAACAGGAATTGGCCACCGGCGCCGAGGTGGCCGAGTTCTGTGAGTTGAACTTCGGCGTGACATTGCCGATGGCGGACATCACCTCTGTTCGAGGCGCTGGCGCACATCCGTTCTACCGCTGGCTGGCCGAGGCGCATGGCATCCGGCCCGGCTGGAACTTCACCAAGGTGCTGATCGGCCCGGACGGGCAGCCGCTGCAGGCCTGGGCGCCCAACGTCGCCCCCGGGTCGGCGGCCATCCGGCGCGCGATCGAGGCGGTGCTGCCCGGATGACCGGCCCGTCGATGACCGGCCTGCCCCAGGGCGCCCGCTTCATCGGGTCCGAGATCTATCGCGGGTCGTCCTACGGCGCCTGGCACCCGCTGCGCATTCCGCGCGTGTCCACGGTGATCGACCTGGCGCGCGCGCTGGGCTGGCTGCCGCCCGCAGCCTGGGTCGCCTCGCCCCGTGCGACGGCCCGTGCGCTGGCGGCCTGGCACACGCCCGCCTACATCGCCGCGCTTCAATCGGCCGAGGCCGAGGGCACGGTCAGCGAGACGGTGCGCGCGCGCCACGGCCTGGGCACCACGGCGAACCCCGTCTTTCCCGAGATGTTCCGCCGCCCGGCCACCGCCGCGGGCGGGTCGATGCTGGCGGGCGAACTGATCGCCGGGGGCGGCGTCGCCTTCAACCCCGGCGGCGGCACGCACCACGGCCTGCCCGACCGCGCGAACGGGTTCTGCTACCTCAACGACCCGGCCTTCGCGATCCTGTCCTTGCGCGCGCATGGGGTCAGCCGCATCGCCTATGTCGATATCGACGCGCACCATCCCGACGGGGTCGTCGCCGGGTTCGAGGGTGATCCCGATGTCCTGATCGTCTCGGTCC
>CAYYOE010000098.1:0-10337 GCA_964473055.1 uncultured Rhodobacterales bacterium
TCGGACTTATCACCGGCGACCCCATCCCGTCAGACGGCCTCCGCCGGAGGGATACGTTTCAGGTGGCTTCAAATCGGATGGGCTGCGCGCCTTCCCAGAGGGTGCGACGGCCGAGTTCGGGCAGATTCTCGAGCCCTCCGGTCAGCGTGATGAAGTGGTTCCCCGCCAACTGACCCATCTTGGAAGAGAAGTCGACCCCGCCATAGGCAAGCAGCACCTCGGTTTCGCTGATCCCGCCGGGGTAGAGCAGCACATGCCCCGGGGCGGGGTGGCTCGTATGATTTTCGTAGCCAACGCCGAAATCCGTGTCGCCCAGCGGCACCCAGACGCCCTCGCCGCTCCAGCGAACATGGACGATCTGGCCCTCGAACGGCATCCGTGCTTGGAAGGCCGCCACAGTTTTGGGGGCGGCAGCGGTTTCGAAACGGGCTGGAAAGACGATTCTGGCGGCGGTTACGGTCAGGGTGTCCATTTGGTCTCCTGGTGAGGTTAAAGGGTACGGGACTTAGCCTAGCAGCAGTAGAAGGCGCCGGAGTGATGGGTCGCCAGCGCGGCCCCAAGTTCCGGCATGGCTGCGCGGATATCGGCTGTGCTGGGATAGGCCGCGCGCAGTCGCGCAAGCAACTCGGCCTCTTGTGCGGGCAGATCGACGCCAGTGACCGTTCCGTCTCGGACCACGTGGCGGCCGTTCACCACCATGTCGCGCACGTGTTTCTTCGTGCCACGCGCCAACAGCAGGCCAAGGGGCGCGGCGTCCGGTTCGATCAATTCGGATGCAAGATCCTGCCAGTCCAGAACCATCAGATCAGCGGCCGCACCAGCCACGATCCCGCCGCTGTTCTGCCCGGTGATGGCGAACAGCCCGTTGGCCGTGGCAATCTGCATCAGGTCATCACGGGACATGAAGCGTTCGAACCCACGCCCCTTGTGCAGCGCATATCCAAGACGCATTTCGCGCACCGCGTCCTCATCCTCGTCGAAGGCGAGGCCGTCGAGCCCCAACGCCACGCGGCAGCCACGGCGCAACATCTCGGCCACCGGGGCCACACCGGAACTGACGATCAGGTTTGAGCTGGGGTTGGTCACGATGGTGGCGCCGCGTTCGGCGATCAGGTCCATCTCATCCGGGCGCAGATAGATGCAGTGAGCGAAGGACACCCGGTCATTCAGCAGGCCGATGTCGTCCAGGTGCCGTACGATCCCCTGTGGATAGGTCTTGTCGGCCCATGTCCGCTGATAGCGGGTTTCCAGCAGGTGCATATGGACCCGCCGGTTGTGCCGCGCCGATCCGTCGGCGATCAGTTCCAGCATGTCATCGGTGCACCACTGCACGCCGGCGGGACCATATTGAACGTTCACTCCGTCGCCCTCGAGCGCGGCGGCAACCGCATCGACCATGGCGATCTGTTCGGCGGCGGGCAGATACGGTTTGAGGAACCGGCGCTGCACACAGGCTGCGGCATCGGGCGACAGGCCCGCAACCAAATCGTCATGGCCGTCATAGACCAGTGGGTTGCGGTCGCGGCAGTGGATGGCAAACCCAAGCCGCAGTCCCACATCGCGCGCAGCGCGGGCGACGGCCGCGGCTTCGGTCGGGAAATCAGTCAGGCCCTGAACTCGGGTGTAATGCGCCATGACCGCGCCCGCGCCGCCCAGAACCGACCGGCCGAAGGCCACGGTCGATGAGAGATAGGCATCCACGGACGGGATAAGAGCCAGATACGGCAACCAGGCCTCAAGCGGAACATCGTAACTGTCCACCTGGCTCAGCCGGGCGAGGCGGGCGTGGTCATGGGCATTGGCGAGCGGCGGCAGGATGAGCCCACCCCCGACCATCCCGGCTGCGTCCCCCACCGACGCTATGTGCGTGCCGTCGAGTGTGATCCGGCGCTGTGCGCAGGCAGGCAGACCGGGGCCGGGCAGCAGCCAGGCGGCATCAATCGTCGTCATTTGAGGCACCTCTGGCTGCTGTTCGGGGGATCAGTCCAGCGTCAACTGGCGGTCGGCCAGCGGCGGCAGGAACCGGGGGTCAAAGATCTCGTCCACCGACGGCGTGTGAGGCAGGTCATATGTGGCGACCAGAATGTCGATGGCGGCCGCCATCCGCACGGGATCGATCGCGCCCATGCCGTTCGCGAGTGTTTCCTCGGTAACGAAATGCGTCCGCAGGGCAAAATCGAACCGAAGCTTTTCCGTGTCAGGGTCGATCAGCGGCTCGACCGCTGACAGGACTGCGATGCCCGCATCCATGTCCTTCGCGACCTCCAGCAGCGCGCGGTTGAGCGCGCGGGTCAACCCCGCCACGGCTTCGGGATTTTCCTCGAGCATCTTGCGCGACACCATCAAGCCATTCGAATAGAGTGGCATCCCATAATCGGAATACATGAACCAGCGCAGGTCAGTCGTCGGATCAAGCCCGATGGACGACATGTTGGCATAGCTGGTGACACTGAACACGGCAGAGACATCGACATCTCCGTTCAGCAGCATCTGCTCCTGCAGGTTCGGGGTCATGTTCACGATCTCCACGCCCGAGATATCGACATCGTTTATGGAGGCAAGTGCGGGCAGCAACTTGCCAGCGGCAGCCCCGGCAGGCGTTCCAAGGCGCTTGCCCGCGATATCGCCCAGTTCCACAATACCGCTGTCCGCCTTGGTGATCAGGGCAAAGGGCGGTGAATTGTAGAGCATGTATGTCATGACCGGTGCCTCTTCGCCCTGCGCCGCGACTTGCACGATGGCATTCACGTCGCCAAGGCCCGCATCATAGGATCCCGAAACGATGCGCGTGACCGTCGCGGCGGAGCCTTCACCCTGATCAATGATCACGTTGAGGCCTTCTTCGGCAAAGTAGCCTTTTTCTTCCGCCCAGAAGACAAAGGCATGAATGCCCTGATAGCGCCAGTCGAGCGTGAAGCGAATATCGGTCGCGGCGGCAGGGGTCGCCAGTAGTGCCAGACAAAGGGCCAGTTTGCGGTACATGGTAGTCTCTCCTGAGGGTTTGGGGTTGTGTGCGGATTGGCACAGCGCGATCACGAAGTGCCCTCTTTGCGCATCGCCCAGCCCACGACCCGCCGTTCGATCAGCGAGAAGATGACGTAAAGCGACACGCCCATGGTCGCGAGAACGAACAGGCCCGCGAACACAAGTGGAACGTTGAAAGAGGATGATGCGATCATCATCATGTTGCCGACGCCGCGGTTCGAGGCGACTGTCTCGGCCACGACCGACCCGACGAAAGCGAGCGTCACGGACACCTTGAGCGAGGCGAAGAAGTAGGGCATCGCCCGCGGCAGCGCGACGTTCCAGAGGATGTCGAGCTTCGACGCCTTCATGGATTTCATCACATCCTCGAGCTCGGGCTCGACGGTCGCGAGGCCGGTTGCCACGTTCACGACAATGGGAAAGATGCAGATGATCATTGCGGTCAGCACCGCCGGGACGGTGCCCGCCCCGAACCAGAGCACGAAAATGGGCACCACCGCGACTTTCGGAATGGACGAGATCCCGACCAGCAACGGATATGCCGTGTCATAGGCAAGCCGCGAGGAGCCGATCAGCGTACCAAGCGACAGTCCGATTATCACGCCGATCGAAAACCCTGTCAGGGTCGTGTAGAGGGTTTGTTGGGCGTGGGGCCAGATGGCAGGCCCGCGCGCATAAAGCGTTGACAGGATCTCGGAAGGGCGCGGTAGGATCAGGCTGGAAATGCCGAAGGTCAGAACCGCCAGTTCCCAGAAGACGAACAGACCTACGATAAGCCCGATCGATGCCGCGCGGCGGCGGATGATATCCATCATTTCCGGTCTCCCTTGGGGGAATGAACGATCATGCTGCGCAAATGTTGGATGGTGGCGACGAAGTCCGGCGCGTAGGTCATGTCGACGGTGCGCGGGCGTGCGAAGGGCACCGCGCGATCCTCGAGGATGCGCCCGGGCCGCGAGCTCATGATGCAGATGCGGTTGGCCAGAAAGGCGGCTTCGCGCAGGTCGTGGGTGACCAGGATCACGGTCGTGGTGGTGGACAGCCACAACTCCTGCAGCGTGCCCCAGAGCTCTTCGCGGGTGAACTGATCCAGCGCGCCGAAGGGTTCGTCCAGCAACAGCAGATCGGGCTCGTGGATCAGCGCGCGGCACAGGTTCGCGCGCTGCATCATCCCGCCGGACAACTGCCAGGGGAAGCTGTCGGCGAAGTCGAGCAGTCCGACCTGCGCCAGAAGCGCCTCGACCTTCTCACGGAATTCCCCGCGCCGTTTCGCCCGATAGTGCTGCCGGAAGGGAGGCACGATCTTGAGCGGCAGCATGACATTGTCGCGGATCGTCATCCAGGGCAGCAGGGTGGACGACTGGAATGCCATCCCCACCCGCACCGGCTTTGCGCCGAGTTCGCGCCCGCCGAAGAAGATGACGCCCTCGGAGGGTTGCAGCAGCTCGGCCGCCAGTTTCAAGAGCGTGGACTTGCCGCACCCGGACGGGCCGACCAGCGCCACGAAGTCCCCTTCCGAAACCGAGAGGCTCGTGGGTTCCAGAGCGCGGGTGACGGCCGGTTTCCGGCCATATTCGACGACCACATTCTCGAACTGGATGAGTGGTGTCTTCAGGGCTGCAGGGGACATGTTCATCGTCCGCCTTTCCGAGACAGGACCGCAGCAAGGCTCTGATTCGTGTTGCGGGGGGTTGCCGGGGGCATCCGCTGGATGTCGGTGACCTGCCGTCCGTGGCCCGACATGCCGGGCACAAGCTGCCGGTCGCGTTGCACGAACCTCCCGCGCACCAGCGTGTGTACCGGGGCGCCAGTGGTCTCCACCCCTTCGAATGGCGTGATCTTCGCCTTCGAATGGAGACGCTCCGCGCGGATCACCTCGCGGCGGTCCAGATCGACGACGGCGATGTCGGCATGGGCGCCGGCGGCGATGCGGCCCTTGACCGGCCACAGCCCGAAGGCCTGTGCGGGCCTGACAGCAGACATACGGACGTAATCCTCGAGCGAGATCTGACCACGGGCCACGGACGTCAGCATAAGCGGCATCTGCGTCTCCACGCCGGGAAAGCCGCAATCGGCGTCCCAGATGCGGGGTCGGCGCTTTTCCTCGGGCGTGTGCGGCGCGTGGTCGGTCGCGATCATGTCGACCACGCCGCTGCGCAGCGCCTCCCAGATGGCGGCGCTGTCCCGCGCTTCCCGCACCGGGGGATTGACCCGGATGACCGACCCGAGCCGCGCGTAGTCGCGGCTGTCGAGCATGAGATAGCACGGGCAGGTCTCGCCGGTGATGTCCACGCCGCGGCGCTTGGCCTCGGCCAGCGGGATGAGTTCCCCGGCCGAGGAGATATGCAGGACATGCACCCGCGCGCCCGTCCATTCGGCCAGGGCCGCGGCACGTCCCACCGCCTCTATCGCCACGATCTCGGGACGGGCGGCGATATGGGCGAGCGGATCGTCGATGCCGGCAGCTTCGAGCCGCGCCTGTCGCCAGGCCATGATCGAGGCGGTCTCGGCATGCAGCGAAACCCGCAGACCCAGCCGCGCCGCGATCTCGAACCCCTCCAGCATGGCCCCGGTCGAGGGCGATGGCAGGTTGCCGAAGGTATTGCCCATGAAGCACTTGAACGCATTGGCTCCGGCCTCGGCCAGGGCCTCGAGCTGGTCGATGTTGTCCTCGGCCATCAGGCCGTAGAGGCCGAAATCGACCCGCGCCTTGCGTGCCGCCTCCTGCTTCTGGCGCAACTCGACCGCTGTGCGGGTGGGCGGATGCGTGTTCGGCATCTCGAACACCGTGGTCACGCCCCCCATGGCGGCGGCATCGGTGCCCGTCTGCCAGTCTTCCTTGTGGGTGTAGCCGGGCTCGCGGAAATGCACATGCACATCGATGGCGCCCGGCAGGAGATGCAGGCCCGTCACGTCGAGCGTCTCCTCGGCCGGGGGCATGGACCCGGGTGCGCCGACGGCCAGGACGTGGCCGTCCCGGATGGCGACATCGGCGTGCTGGCGGCTGCGGTCATCCACGACGATGCCGCCCGTCAGAACCAGATCCGCCCTCATAGCGCGGCCCATCCGCCATCGACGGCCAGATCGGCCCCGGTGATCTGCCGGGCGCGCTCGGACGCCAGGAACAGGCAGGCATCGGCCACGTCGGCATCGGTGCTGATCCGCCGCAAGGCGTAATCAGCGGCATGCCGGTCCGCGGCCTCGGCCTCGCTGATCCCCAGGCGCCGGGCCATCTCGGGCACCACCTTGGTGCGGAAGCGCGGTCCGTCGACCATGCCGGGGGCCACGTTGTTCACCGTGATGCCGTCCGCCCCAAGCTCGAGTGCGAAGGACTTCGTGATCCCGCGCAGGCCCCATTTGCTGGCGGAATAGGCCAGCCGTCCGGCCTTGCCGCGCAGGCCGAACGTGCCGCCCACGTTGACGATGCGCCCGTGTCCCTGCGACTGCATTGCGGGAACCACCGCCCGGATCATGTTGAACGGACCGCGCATGTTGAGCAGCACGATCTCGTCGAATTCGGCCGCCGAGGTCTGCGCGCCGGTCTTGCCGATGGGGCCGCTTCCTCCGGCCACGTTCACCAGGACATCCACGCGCCCGCCAAGCTCGGACCGCGTGCGGGCGATGGCCTCGTCGCAGGCCGTTTCGTCCGTCATGTCGCAGCGCTGGACGATGACGCGCGCACCCGCGGCGCGCGCCTTTTCCGCCACGGGATCGATCGCATCCGTGTCCCGCCCGAGCAGCGCCAGATCCGCGCCCTCGGAGGCGAACGCCAGTGAGACGGCCGCACCGAGCCCCTTGGCGGGTCCGGTGATCACCACGACCCGCCCCTTCAATCCCAGATCCATTCTCGTCTCTTTTCCTTGTTGCCGCCTCGGATGCGCGCGCCTCAGGCGCGGGCGAGCGTGGTCACGCGGTCTTCCATCGGGGGCAGGAAGGCCTCGGTATAGACCGCCTCGGGTGCCGGCGTGCTGGGCAGGGCATTCGCTTCCACCACGATGTCGATGGCGCGCCTGAAGCGGTCCGGATCGACCGCGCCGATGCCGAAGGTGCCTCCTTCGGGGTGGCTCATCTCGTCTTCCAGCGTGGCCTTGAGGCGCGCGAGTTCCACATCCTTCTCGATCAGCGGCTCGCGGCGGGCGACGGCCTCGATCGCGGCCTCGGGATCGGCCAGCGTGTCCTTCAGGCCCTGATTGATGGCCGCGACGATGTCCTTCAGCGCCTGGGGCTGTTCATCCACCATCTTGCGCGACGCGATCAGGCAGTTAGAGTAAAGGTCCATCCCGTAATCGGCGAACTTGATCCAGCGGATGTCCTCGTCCGGGTTCATGCCCGACAGGATCGCCGAGAACCGGATCGTGTTGACGAAGCCGAAGACGCCGTCGACCTGCCTGCTGTTCAGCATCTGCTCGCGCAGGTTGGCCTGCATGTTCACGATCTCGATGCCCGATGTGTCGATGCCCGTGATATTGGCGAAGGCCGGGAACAGCTTCAGCGCACCGTCGTTCGCCGCGCCGCCCAGCAGCTTGCCCTGCAGGTCCTCCGGCGTGTGAATTTCGCTGTCGGCCATGACGGCGATGGTGAAGGGCGGGCGGTTGTACATCATGTAGATGCCCACCGGGGCCTCGTCCGGACGCTCGGTCGCCAGCTGGATGGCCGCGTTGATGTCTCCGAACCCCAGGTCATAGGCGCCGCCCGCCACCTGCACCACCGCCGCGCCCGAGCCCGAGCCCTGGTCCATGGTCAGGTTTATCCCCGCATCCGAGAAATAGCCGCGGTCCTCCGCAAGGAAGAACCAGCCCTGCGGGCCCTGGTAGCGCCAGTTCAGGATCATGTTGGCGGACAGGTCCTGCGACCAGGCCGGACGGCCCATGCCCGAGGTCAGGGCGGCGGCGCCGGTGGCGGCGAGGAAGGAACGGCGTTTCATCATTGAAGTTCTCCTATCTGTCAGGATGCCCGAAGGGATGGTGCGTGCTCAGGGCCCGCAGGATGTCCGTGGTCGTGGTCGTGAAGCCGTAGAGCAGTTCGACCAGCTCGCAGATCGTTCGGCGGGCGTGGTCTGGCGAAGGGGTCTCGCAGGCGTCCCGCACGAGGATCGGGTCGAAGCCCTGAAAGGCCCCGTCGATCAGCGTGGCGAAGACGCAGCGATCGAGGTTCACGCCGGCGAAGAACAGCGTGGCGATGTCGAGCCGCCGCAGGATCTGGTCCATCTCGTTGTCGCGAAAGCCGGAATACCGGTGCTTGAGGACGGTGATGTCGCCCGGGTGCCTCAGGATGGCCGGGTCGCTGTCCGCACCCCAGTGACCGGCCTGCATGACGGGCCCCAGCGCCGCATCGCGCGGCGCGGCGAACCCGGCCCTGCGGCCAAGGTCGCTGGCCTTGGCGACCGCATTCGCCGGCAGGTTGGCAAGATCGGCGCGCACCCCCGTGTTCACATGAACCACTCTGGCGCCATGGTCGCGAAAGGCCGCGGCCAGCGCGTTGATCGGCGCGATCACCTCGCGCAAGGGCGCGCAATCGGTGCCGCGCATGGCCGCGAACCAGCCCTCCGGCGCGATGAAGTCGTTCTGCATGTCGATCACGATCAGGGCCGATCGGGTCATGTCGACCGAGACAGGATCGGGGCGGGCGGACATCCCGACGACGCGGGGCGCCACGCGGGGGCGTGTCAGGTCTGCCACGCCCTCAAGCGTGAGATGCCAGCGGTCCGGGATGATCGGGTCCATGCGCGCATTCCTGCTTGTCGGAAGCACTCATGGCGTGGACCGGCTGTGCTGTCGTCTGCTAAGAATTCACCGGGCCGGTGCCAAATAAGCACCGCCCTGATCGCGAAGGCGTCATGAAGGCTGGCCCCACATGCGTTACCTGACCATCCTGCGCTACATCGAGGCCGCCGCGCGCTTCGGGTCCATTCGGCGCGCTGCCGAAGAGCTTTCGCTCACGCCCTCGGCCATGAACCGGCGGATCCAGGCCTTCGAGGTGGAGCTGGGCGAAAAGATCTTCGAGCGGCTGCCGCAAGGCGTGAGGCTCAATCCGGCGGGCGAGCTGCTGCTTTTCAGCGCCCGCCGCCAGATGGCCGAGATCGAACGGCTTCGCTCACAGATCGCGGATCTGTCCGGGGTGCGCCGTGGCCACGTGACCGTGGCCTGCAGTCAGGCGATGGCGCCCTATTTTCTGCCCGAGGAGTTGATGCGCTACACGCGGCAGTTCCCACAGGTGACATTCGAGATCATGGTACGGGACCGGGGAGCGGCGGAGCAGATGCTTCTGGACTACAGCGCCGACTTCGCCCTGGTTCTCGGCCCGCCCAAGCTGCCCGACGTGCAGATCGTCCTGAAGGCGGAACAGGTGCTGCACGTGGTCATGGCCCGCGATCATCCGCTGGCGCGGAAGGATACTGTGCGATTGCGCGACTGCCTTCTTTACCCGCTTGCCCTGCCCACGCGGGCCTTCGGCGGGCGGACCCTGTTCGATGCCGCGGCGGCGCGCCTGTCGATGCCGACGCGGATCCTGTTCGAATCGGATTCGTTCGAGTTCCTCAAGAGCGTGGTGGCCCGCTCGGATGCGATCATGGTGCAGATTCCGATCGGCACGCCGACCGACCCGATGGACCAGATCGTCAGTCGGCCTCTCGATGTTCGTGACGTGCCGCATGGGGTTCTGAGCGTCCTGCAGCTGCGCGGACGCACCCTGCCCGTGGCGGCGGCGAGATTCATGGACCAGGTCGTCCGCGCGCTCGAGGCCCGCTTTCCAGCGACATGACTGGCCCGCGGGTGCTCCCTCATCACCATCCGGTCGACTACTCAGGGTGCCTGGGGACGTTGAGGACCGGCTGACCGCGCTCACAGCGCCTTGGCGGACGATCTATTCCTTCGGCTAAGACGGCTTAAGGCGGCGGACCTCGCTCATCTCCACATCGGGCCGGCTCTTGTGTCAGTAACCCGCGCGCAACGAGGCGGCCGAGCATCGGGGCGGCGGGTGTGCCCTCGATGATGAAGTCCGTGGCCGCGCGCTCCGGCCCACCGGCCATGGCACGGTGCATGGTCTTGATGATGTCCCCGCGCACCCCGAGGTCGCGCAGGGTTCGCTCGGCCCCGGGCTTCAGCTCCCAGACCGCTGGCAGGACCGGCAGGGTGAGGCCGAGCCGCTCGAGCTTCTGGGCACGCTCGATCATCAGGCGGCGCAACTGAGGATCGCGGGGCTCGGGCGTGCCGCGCCGCAGGTCGCCGAGCCGCGAGAGCGACTCTGTTTCTCTCGCCAACTTTCCCTTCTCACCGAGGCCGCCCGCCTGGGCTCGGGCGGGGCGCAGCTCAGCATGTTCTGAAGGGAAATTTTGCGCCTGCCTCCTGGCGGGC
>CAYYOE010000099.1:0-10313 GCA_964473055.1 uncultured Rhodobacterales bacterium
TGCGCCCCGAGGACGCCGCCCTGACCCAGGCCTTCGTCCGCGCCCTGTCGCCCGAGGCGCGCCGCTACCGCTTCATGCAGTCGATCGAGGAATTGAGTCCCGAGATGCTCGCCCGGCTGACGCAGATCGACTATGCGCGCGAGATGGCGCTGATCGCCGTTACGGAAGAAGACGGCGCCGAAGTGCAGGCGGGCGTCGCCCGGTATGTGTTGAACCCGGACCGGACCAGCTGCGAATTCGCCGTGGCCGTGGCCGAAGGGCGGCGCGGAATGGGGCTGGGCAGCCGCCTGATGGAGGCGCTGATGGACGCCGCCCGTGGGCAAAGCCTGCGCCGGATCGAGGGCGAGGTCCTGGCCGAGAATGCACCGATGCTGGCCCTGATGGCCGATCTGGGGTTCTCCACCCGGCGTGACGCGGACGATCCCGGCATCGTCCACGTCAGCCGCCAGCTATGAGGCCGCCATGACCGCCATCGTCAGCCACCCCGCCTGCCGCGCCTACGATCCAGGCCGCGGCCACCCCGATGTGCCCGCGCGACTGGACGCCATCTTCAACCAGTTGATCGCCTCCGGGCTCGATTTCGTCTGCCGCCACTGGGATGCGCCCGAGGCAACGCGCGAACAGCTGGAACGGGTACACGGCAAGGCCTACATCGACGAGCTGTTCGCCCGCGCCCCCTCAACTGGCACCGTCGACATCGACGAGGATACCTGGATGACGCCGGGGGCGCTGCCGGCCGCCCTGCACGCCGCTGGCGCCGTGGTCTTTGCGGTGGACCTGGTGATGACCGGCAAGACCCGGCACGCCTTCTGCCCGGTGCGCCCGCCCGGCCATCACGCGGAACGCGACCGGGCCATGGGGTTCTGTTTCTTCGACAACGTGGCGGTGGGGACCGCCCACGCGCTGACCGTGCATGGCGCGAAGCGGGTCGCGATTGTGGATATCGACGCCCACCACGGCAACGGGACCGAGGACATCTTTGCCCAGGATCCCCGCGTGCTGTTCTGTTCTTCCTTCCAGCACCCGTTCTATCCCCACACCGGCCACGCCGCGCGCACGCCAACACTGGTCAATCTGCCGTTGGCCGAGGGCGATGGCGGAGCCGCCTTTCGCGCAGCGGCGTCGGACGCCTGGCTGCCCGCGCTGGACGCCTTCGCCCCCGATCTCGTGATGATCTCGGCCGGGTTCGACGCGCACCAGCAGGACGACATGTCGGGCCTCGCCCTGACCGACCCCGATTTCGCCTGGATCACGCGCGAATTGCGCGGGGTCGCGGACCGCCACGCACAGGGCCGCATCGTCAGCGTGCTGGAAGGCGGATACATTCCCGATCAGCTGGCGCGGTCTGTCGTGGCGCATCTGCGGGCCCTGATGGACTGATCCCTCAGCCCGGTTGCATCCTGTCATCCCGGTGGGCATATGGACGGCACGGATCGAGGGAGCCCGCCCCCATGAACTATCTCGACTTCGAGAAGCCGCTTGCCGAGATCGAGGGCAAGGCCGAGGAACTGCGCGCACTTGCCCGCCAGAACCAGGGCATGGACGTCGAGAAGGAAGCCGCCGCGCTGGACCGCAAGGCGGAACAGATGCTGCGCGATCTGTACAAGGACCTGACGCCCTGGCGGAAATGCCAGGTTGCGCGCCACTCCGACCGGCCGCATTGTCGGGATTACATCGATGCGCTGTTCACGGAGTGGACGCCGCTCGCCGGCGACCGGAACTTTGCCGAGGACCTGGCGGTGATGGGCGGCCTTGCCCGGCTGAACGACAAGCCCGTGATGGTGATCGGCCACGAAAAAGGCCACGACACCAAGACAAGGATCGAACGTAACTTCGGCATGGCCCGACCGGAAGGCTATCGCAAGGCGATCCGCCTGATGGACATCGCCGACCGCTTCGGCCTGCCGGTGATCACCCTGATCGACACGCCCGGCGCCTATCCCGGCAAGGGTGCCGAGGAACGCGGCCAGTCCGAGGCAATCGCGCGGTCCACCCAGACCTGCCTTCGCCTGCGCGTGCCCCTGATCAGCGTCGTGATCGGCGAGGGCGGCTCGGGTGGCGCCGTGGCATTCGCGACGGCGAACCGGGTTCTTATGCTGGAACACGCCGTCTATTCGGTCATCTCGCCCGAAGGCTGCGCCTCGATCCTGTGGAAGGACGCCGAGAAGATGCGCGAGGCCGCCGAGGCCCTGCGCCTGACGGCCCAGGACCTGATGAAGCTGGGTGTCATTGACACGATCGTGCCGGAACCCACCGGGGGGGCGCAACGCGACAAGCCCGCGACGATCGCGGCCGTGGGCAAGGCCATCGAGAAGGCGGTGAACGATCTCTCGGGCAAGAGCGGCGAAAAGCTGCTGTCCGACCGGCGGCGCAAGTTCCTGGATATGGGCGCGCGCGGCCTCGCGGCCTGAGGCAAGTCAGGAAAACCCGGGCGGATCTGCGCGCAACCACAGCCCTTCGGCCTGCACCTCGGCCAGATCGCCGCAGTGGAACCGCGTGTAGGTGAAGATCTGTTCGGGCTTGCGAAGCACCCCCGGACGCGACAGCAGTTCCCGTGCTGCGACATAGCGCGGCGCGGACCCCGGGGCGGCGATGCCCACCTGCTGTTCGGGCGACACGACAACATCGCTGGCGGGAAGCGACGGGCCCAAAGCCCCGGCCCGGATCAGGATCGGCAGCGCCGACGGCACGGATTGCAGGAACCCCTCGTCCAGCACCATCCGATCAACCCATTCGATCTTGCGGAACTCGCCGGACCGGGTGCGGATCAGATCGCGCTGGCGCAGGGCCTGCGCCGGAACCGGGCCAAAGGAGGTGAGGATGCGCAGCATCGGGCCGAATCCGGGCAGGGCCCACTGTCCCCTGCCGGCCTGGCTGTCGCGCTGCGGCAGGGTCTCGCGGCTGTCCTCTACCCCCTTGTGCCGCGCGCTCAACGCTGTTGCGCTTACATTCTCGGGGTCGCGGCGGGCCGATGGGATCGGCGTCTGGGCAAGACGGTCAAGCCATGCTGGCATCTGTGTTCCGCTACCTGCGGGATCGGGCTCTTTACCGGACATCGTTACACTACCTTTACCACGTCACACAACCTGAAGTTTATTAACCGCGCCGACATTCCCCTTGAAGGCATGTCGGCGCGGCCCGCACCCGCACCACCATTTACCACCGCATGACCGAATACCATTAACTGTCGCAGCACTTTGCGGGTCCGACGCGACGCCTGCGGGATGCCGGCAAAGCGGGACGCCAATGGGGCAAGTGCCACCGCAAATGCGGCAAGGCCCGAAGCCTGGGAATGCGCAAGCCGTTGAAAACTACTGGCAGCAATGGGCTCATCCTGGGAATCGGTCAATCCTGCAGCAAGACTAATGATACATTAGCGCGCCTACATCCATGATTGCAGCAAGTTTGTCGCCCCCGCGCGAACAATTCGGTGTTCACCTTGTCTCAGACTGGCCCAATTCTCTGCCACATTGGCCGTCACCCAACTGGAAACGCTGCGTTTCCGGTCAAGTGCCGCCCCGTGCCTCGGCGATCAGCGCATCCGACCGGTCCTCGACCGCGCGCTCCAGCCTGGCGAGGAACTCGTCCTTCGACAGGCCGGGCGACAGCGGTGGCAGGAATTCGACCACCGCGGTGCCAGGTCGGCGCAGAATCGCGCGCTTGGGCCAGAACACTCCGATGCTGGTGGCGACCGGAACGCAGGGCTGGCCTAGCTGGTCATACAGCAGGGCGGTGCCCACCTTGTAGGGCATCCTTACCCCCGGCGCGACGCGCGTGCCCTGGGGATAGATCACCAGCTGCCCGGCGTCCGCCGCGCCTCGCGCCACGTCCGACAGCATCTTCGCGATCGCCTGCCCGCGCTTGCCCCGATCCACAGGAACGCAGCCGATGCGCCACGCGTACTGCCCCAGGATCGGCGCGAACAGCAGCTCGCGCTTCATGATGAACTTGGGCCGGGGCATCGCATGAAAGATCACCAGGATGTCGAAGAACGACTGGTGCTTGGCCGCGACCAGAACTTCGTCGGTCGGCGGTGTTCCCCGAATCTCGACCTTCAGTCCCACCATCCAGCGTGCCGTCCAGATCACATAGCGGCAGTAGGTGTGGCAGGCCAGGCGCGCGCCTTCCCGGCTGGCAAGGGCCATGGGCAGAAAACCTACCGCCATCACCGCCATGGAAAGGTACATCGACGCATTGAAGACGAACGATCTGGCTAGCTGGATCATCATGGCAGGCCCCGAAGCATGCGGAAGGCGGTGGCACGGGCAGCAAGAAAAGCGGCGACGGCGGCAACCACTGGCACTGCTAGGGGCCACAGCCAGTCCGATCCTGTCAATCCGACGCCACCCAACAGGCCGCCCTGCGGCGCAGATGGCATCAGGGCAAGGAAACCGAGCGCCACCACGGTGCCGATCGAAGCCCCGCCCACGGTACGCAGCGTGAACCGACGCACGAAGGCGCGCGCGATGAAGGCATCGCGGGCGCCAATCAGACGCAGGGTGCGGATCACGGGCAGGCTGGCCGACAGGGCCGCCTGGGTGGCAAGCGCCACCATCCCCGCCCCCATACCGGCAATCAGGATCAATCCGGCCAACCCGGCCAGGCGCACGCCGGCGGCGGTTGCGACCAGCGGTTGTCGCCAGCGCCCGTGGTCATCATAGACCGCGCCCGGCACTTCGGCCGCAAGCCGCAGCCGAAGCCCCTGGACATCGACGCCGCCCGCGCCCTCGACCACTTCCAGCACCGCGGGCAGCGGCAGGGCTTCCAGCGGCAGGTCCGCGCCTATCCAGGGCGCCAGCAGCGCCTGCCGGTCCTCGGGGGACAACTCGCGCACCAAGGTTACCCCCGGCGTCGTCTGCAGGACCAGGATCGCGGCGCGCACCTGCTCGGGCATCTGACTTGCGGGGGCGCTGATCCGCACCGTGGCGGTGCCGGCCAGCCCCACTTCCCACCGCTCGGCCACGCGTCCGGCCGCCAGCGCCAGCGCCAGCGCGAAAACGGCAAGCAGGGCCATCGCAGCCGAGGTCAGCCAGACCAAACGCACGGCTAAACCCGATGGCGGAACGATCCTTGCCTCCGGCGTGTCTGTGCGGATCGCGGTGGGCAGCCTCACAGGTCGGCTCCTGCCGGGGCGACCCGCCCGCCCTGGATGCGCAGGACGCGTGCCTGGGTCTGCGCCTTCACCGTGCGGATCAGCGTGAGGTCATGGGTCGCCACCACCACCGTCTTGCCCAGGCGGTTCAGTTCCACGATCAGCGTCATCAGCCGCAGAGACATGTCCCAGTCGACATTCCCTGTCGGCTCGTCCGCCAGGATGACGTCGGGGTCCATGATGACGGCGCGTGCCAGTGCCGCACGCTGCCGCTCGCCGCCCGACAGGGTCGGCGGCAGTGCCATGCGCTGGCCGGACAGACCCACCCAGTCGATCAATGCCTGCAGGTTTGCCGCCTCGCCCCCGGGGTCTCGTCCGGCCGCCAATAGCGGCAGGGCAAGGGTTTCGACCAGGGGCAGATGGTCCAGGAACTGGCAATCCTGATGCACGATCCCGATCCGTCGCCGCATCCGCGCCACCCCGTCCCGGTCAAGCCGGGCCACATCGTCGCCGAACAGCCGCATCTGGCCGCGCACCGGCGACACTTCGGCCGACATCAGGCGCAGGAAGGTGGTCTTGCCCGCACCCGACGGACCGGTCAGGAAATGGAACGACCCCTGCGGCAGGGACAGTGTCACGTCGCGCAAGAGGTCGCCCGCGCCGTAATCCATCGTGACGCCATCGAACTCGATCACCTGCCCCCCGATCTGCGCCCCGCCGGGGGTCTGTCGTCCCCTGTGCATGCGCGGCACTTTTGCCTCAGCGCGACGGCGCTTTCAATGCGCCGGGGTGGTAGACTTTTCCTTTCCGCGACCGGTTGTTACTGTCTGTCAACCTGTGGGCTGCCAGAATGGCAGTGTTCGGTGTGGTCCGGCAGCAACGTCGGTACAAGGGGGCGGAATGCGCATCACATGCCCGAACTGCGGCGCGCAGTATGAAATTGATCCCAGGGTAATCCCCGACATCGGCCGCGATGTGCAGTGTTCCAACTGCGGCCACACCTGGTTCCAGCGGCAGCAAAGCGCGGTGGCGGCCTCGGTCCGCCGCGTCGTTGAAGATCCGCCGGTCACACCCGCCGAGCCGGAATCGGCTGAGACGGATCCTGCCCCGCCGCCCTCCACCCGTGTCGCCCAGGCATTCCCCCCAATCGCGAACGATCCAGATCTCGACGATGGATCGGACGAACCCGCGGATGACGACACGCAGACGGTCGAGCCAGACGATCAGGCCCTGCCGCCCATCCCGTCGCGTCCCTGGGCCGAGCCTGTTCCCGACCCGGTCGCCGAGACCGACGGGACGGAGCGGGACTGGGACACGCGGGAACCGGCCGAAAGCGGGCTGCAGGATGACACCGCACCGCTCAACGAAGCCGACAATTCAAGGGACGGGTCCGCCCAGCTCGACGACCAGATGCTGGCCGTCCTGCGCGAGGAAGCCGATCGGGAGGCACGCGCCCGCGCGGCGGAAGCGCGACCCGGTGTTGAAGTCCAGTCCGATCTAGGGCTGCACGACGAGGGCGGGGTGCGCCCGCAGCAACGAACCGCAGACCTCCATGCCGGCGAAACGGACCAGGATGACAGCAGTTCTTCCGCCGTAGCCGCCGCGATGGCCGCCGCCGCCAGTCGGCGTCAGAACCTGCCGGATGTGGACAGCATAACGTCGAGCCTGCGCACCGCGACTCCGGCAAGCGAAGACGACGGCGATCTCGACAGCGATGGCGATGCCCCTCCGGCCCGCAGCGCGTTCCGCACGGGGTTCTTGCTGACGCTGCTTCTCGTGATCGTGGCGATGCTCGTCTACCTCTATGCCCCGGCACTGGCGGATGCGGTTCCGTCGCTTCGGGCACCGCTCGTCGGCTATGTCGAGGCGATCAACGGGCTTCGTGCATGGATCGATAGTCTGCTGAGTGGGGCAACCGCTCAATTGAACAGCCTGTCAGGATAGGCTGAGGGGCCACCGCCCGGGCGACAAGGCGCCTGGACAGATGCCCCCTGGCAAGACATCGGCAGGTCAGAATCGGTCCAGCAGACGCCGCAGGTAGTCGAGTTCCGCCTCGGGGCGCTCCAGGTCACCCGACCGGCGCCGGATCTCGTCCAGCAACTCGCGTGCGCGCCGATAAACGTCCTCGCCGCCCAGCATCTGTTCGTCGGTCCCAAGACGGCCCAGGTTGCCCGCCTCGCGACCCAGCGGGTCGCGCCGCTGGCCCGGCCCGGCCTCGCCCATTGCCTGCCCCTGGTTGCCCTGCTGGCGCTGGGCCTCGGCCATCGACTCACCCAGTTCCCGCATGCCTTCGCGCAGCGCCTCGATCGCCTCGCTCTGCTGGTCCAGCGCGCCGGCAAAATCCTCGTCGCGCAGGGCCTGCTCTGCGCCATCCATGGCGCGGCCCGCCCGGTCGAGCGAATCGCGTGCGTTGTCCCCAACGCCCGGAAGCTGGCCCAGTTGGCGGTTCAACTCGTCCCGCAACGCTCGCTGCCGATCGGCCAGGTTGCCATCCCCGGGGCCACCGCCCGGCTGCTGGCCTTCTTCGCCCTGACCCTGCCCCTCGCCTTCTCCCTGCTGCTGGCCCTGCCCGAACTGCTGCTGGAGATCGCCAAAGGTCTCGTCGCTCAGACCCTGCTGCTGGCGCAAGGTGTCGGCCAGCCCCTCCATCGCCTGCTGTCCCGGGGACTGCCCGCCCTCGCCACCCTCGCCTTGGGTGACGCGCATGTTCTCCATCATCTGGCGCAACTGGTCGAGCAGGGCCTGCGCCTCGTCCATGCGGCCCTGTTCCATCAGTTCCTGCAATCGCTGGAGCATGTCCTCCAGCAAGCCCGGGGGCATCTCCATGCTCTCGCCCTCGGCCATCTGCTGGTCGGGGTCCTGCTGGTTTTCCTCGGCAAGGCGGCGCATGTACTCGTCCATTGCCTCGCGCAACTCCTGCATCAGTTGCGCGATCTCCTCGTCGGTGGCGCCGTTGCGGATCGCTTCTGCCAGCCGGTCCTGCGCCTGCCGCAGCCGTTCAAGCGCATCCGAAAGCCGCCCGTCCTCGATCAGGACAGCGATGTCCCACAGCGCCTGCGCAATCTCTTCCTGCCGCTCTTCGTCCAGAATGCCGTAGCGCACGGCGGCTTCCAGCCGCCGAACGGCGACCCGCAGCATCAGATAGGGCGTTTCGGCCTTGAAGATGTCCTCGGGCCGATGGCTGGCGGCGCGCAGCACCTGGGCGACCCGCGCGCCGTTGTCCCGCGACCACAGGATGTCGCGTCGCTGCTCGATGATGGCCCCGGCCAACGGGTCAAAGAACCGTCGACCGGGCAGGTCCATGGTCAGCGCGTCGCTGTCGCCGGTCTGTCCGGCGGCATCGCTGACCGTCAGGGTTACGGACACCGGCAGTCCCACCCAGGGGTGCTGCGACAGGTTCTCGATCAGAGTTTCGGTGAACTCGGTCCGACTGCGCGCGATCGGCATCGGCAGATCCAGCACCACAGCCGCGCGCGGATCGGGCGCAACGGTCAAGCCGTGACGCCGTTCGACCGAAGGCAGGTCCAGCGCGATCACTGCGCGCCCCGAAATCACCCCGTAGTCGTCTGCCGCCGAGAACGGCAGCCGCATCTCGCCCCCAGGCGCACGTTCGGCCGCGCCTTCCGGGGCCACGGTCGGCGGCGCGTCTGGGATCAGCCGCACGTCCCACACCCGGCCACCGGGACCTGCCACCTCGATCTGGCCTGCCTGCACCGCGTCGAAGCCCTGCACTGGGTCCGCGGCACTGGTCAGATCGGTGCTGCCGGACACGGTCTCGGACACGGTCAGTGCGCCGATCTCGCCATAGAGTCGCAGGGTGATCCGGCTGCCCTGCGGCACATCAAGGGGCCCCGCCGGGATATCGTTCAGATAAAGGCTCGGCCGCCCGGTATAGGCGGGAGGCTCCACCCACCCCTCCCAGACCGGGCCCGCCGCCAGTGCCTGCGCGCCGCCGCCCGGGGCCAGATCGGCGACCGACGCCACCCGCCAGACCGATCCGAACAGCACCGCCATCACGAAGGCCAGAAGCGCCACATAGCGCAGCGCGAACGGGTCGCGCGACGACATCCGCAGATCGGGTTCCACGGCGCGCGCTGCCGCCGCCCGGGTCGCCATGCGGGCGACATGTGCCCGCCACACCGCCTCGGACGCCGGATCGCCCGCTCCCACTGCCTGGGCATCGGTCAGGGCGGTGATGGGGCGCCCCGGCATCGTGGCATCCAGCCGCGCCAGCGCCTCGGCCTCGGTGGGCCAGCGCAAGCGGCGCAGGCCATGAACCGTCGACGCCAGAAGCCCCAGAACCGAAGCCACTGCAACCGTCCAGGCAACCTCGATCGGCACCAGATCCTGCAGCCCGAACATCAGTGCGGCCAACGTCGCCAGCAAGATCGACAGAGGCGCCCAGAAACCGCGCACCAGACGCTCGGACGCCATGCCCGCCCGCGTCAAGCGCAAGGGCCAGCGCAATACGCGCGCCGCTTCGGGGGAAAGTCGTGCCGGGTCCGTCACCTGTCCGCGCCTGTCCCGTTGCATCCGGGGCACAGCATAGCGCCCTAGAGCCAGGGGGGAAGGCTATCGCGCGCAATCATCTCGTCATAGGTCGGTCGCGCCCGGATGACGGCGAATTGATCGCCCCGCACCAGCACCTCGGGCACCAACGGACGCGAATTGTATTCCGACGCCATCACCGCGCCATAGGCCCCGGCCGATCGGAAGGCGACCAGATCGCCCTCGCCCAACGGCGGCAAGGGCCGCGCCCGGGCAAAGGTATCGCCCGTCTCGCAGACCGGGCCCACCACGTCCATCGGCGTCATGTCCGCCCCGGTCGCAGGCTCCACCACCGGCACGATGTCATGGTGCGCGCCATACATCGACGGGCGGATCAGGTCGTTCATCGCGGCATCAAGGATCAGGAACCGCCGATCCTCGCCCTCCTTCACCCAGATCACCCGCGACAGCAGCACACCCGCGTTGCCTGCGATCAGGCGCCCCGGCTCGATCTCCACTTCGCAGCCGAGGGCGCCCACCGTGCGGCGCACCATCGCACCATAGTCCGACGGCAGCGGCGGCACCTCGTTCGACCGGGTGTAGGGTATCCCCAGCCCCCCACCCAGGTCGAGCCGCCGGATATCGTGCCCATCGGCCCGCAGGGCGCGCGTCAGGTCGGCGACCAGCCCGTAGGCCGCCTCGAAGGGCGCGAGGTCGGTCAACTGGCTGCCGA
>CAYYOE010000100.1:0-10063 GCA_964473055.1 uncultured Rhodobacterales bacterium
CACCCACTCCGACCCCTCCACCCGCACCCGTCGGGCGTCGAGCGCGGTGTAGCGCGCGGCCCGGACGTCGAGGTGACCGCCGGGTTCATACAACAGGAACGGGTCGGAGTTCTCGTAGAGCATGTGCGCGCTGACCGAATGCGGCGTGCATGCCGCGCCCTCGGCCATGGGTTCCACGGTGAAGCCGGTCGCGTCGAAATCCACCACGATCACGCCGGACGTGGGGTTCGTCGAACACAGCGCGCCGCATTCGGCGATCTTGGCGCCATGCCAGCAAGCGCCGGGATGGTCCCCGCGCGCCAGCGGCAGGGCGGCGATGATCGCGGTATCGGTGGTGCGGCCCGCGATCACAATGTCGGCGCCGGTTTCCAGCGCCGCCCGGATCTGCTCGGCCCCGGCCAGCGCCACGATGTTGGTCATCGCGTGCAGGCTGTCGGCGCTGATCTCGGGCGCAGGCGTCAGCGGGCGCACCCGGCCATCGGCCAGTGCCGCGGCGATCCGGTCGGCGGGCTGGCCGGAGTAGAGCCGCGCGACGCGCAGGCTCTCACCCGTCTCGGCCGCGATCTCGGCAGTGATCTCGGCCATCCAGTCCACGGTCGCATCCGCCCCGCAGGTGCCCGCCGTGCCGATCACCAGCGGCACGCCCGCGGCCCGGCGGGCGGCCATGATTTCGGCCCATTCGGATTTCGTCGCAGCGCGGGCGTATTTCGATTGTCCGGCGCCCAGACTGAACGGCCCGCTGTCGGTCGATCCGCCGTCGATGGCGATGATGTCGGGGCGCATGGCGACCCCGCGGGCCAGGGCCACGCGGTCGAAGCCAAGGCCAAGAACGCCGGAGGGGACAAGGACGCGGGTGGGCATGGCATTCATCCGGGGTTTGCCCGGCCCCGTTGCAGGGACCGGGCGTGCAGATCAGTCGCGGTCGAAGACTTCCGTCGCGGGCAGCGGCGGTTTCTTCAGGAACCGGCGCAGGAACATCGGCGCCACGAACCCGATTGCTGCCGCTGTCCATAGCCCGATAGCGATGCCCGACGAGAACAGATAGGTCCAGTCCCCGTTCGACAGCACCATCGCGCGGCGCAGGTTGTCCTCCATCGCGTTGCCCAGAAGGATGCCCAGGATGATCGGCACCGTCGGGATGTCGAGCTTGCGGCAGATCCAGCCCAACAGACCGAACGCGATCATCAGCAGCATGTCGAAGGACGACCCGGTCAGCGAGTAGATGCCGACGAAGGCGATCATCGTGACGCCTGGCAGCAGCACCCAGGATGGCACGGCGAGGATCTTCACGAAGACCTTCACCATGGGCACGTTCAGGATCAGCAGCATGACGTTGGCGATCAAGAGCGCCGCGATCAGCGACCAGACCACGTCGGGCTTTTCGGTAAACAGCAGCGGCCCCGGCGTGATGTTCAGCGTCAAGAGCAGCGCCAGCAGCACCGCCGTCGTCCCCGATCCGGGCACCCCCAGCGTCAGCATCGGGATCAGCGCGCCACCGGCGGCGGCGTTGTTGCCAGCCTCGGGTGCGGCCACGCCCGCGGGCGACCCCTTGCCAAAGTTCGCGCGGTCCTTCGACACCGACTTTTCAGCCATGTAGGCAAGGAAAGACCCCAGCGAGGCCCCCGCCCCGGGCAGGATGCCCGCGACGAAACCGATGCCAGTGCCCCGCGCCATCGTCCCCTGTGTCGCACGCAGGTCGCGCCAGGGAATGCGGATCTTGCCCAGTTTCACGCCGATGGCACTGTCCTTGCCGTGGCTTTCGATGAAGTGAAACACTTCGGCCACGGCGAACAGCCCGACGATGGCCACCAGGAAGTCGATCCCGTCCATCAGGTGCAACTCGCCGAAGGTGAAGCGCGGCATGCCGGTGGTCTTGTCCAGCCCGATCATCGCGATACCAAGGCCAATGGCCGCCGCCAGCGCGGCCTTGGCCTGGTTCGATGACCCGACGCCGCCCAAGGTGCAGAAGGCCAGCATGTAGAGCGCGAAGTATTCGGCCGGTCCGAACTGGAACGCCACGCGCGACAGAAGCGGGGCAAGAAACATCAGGCCGATGGTGGCGATGAACGCCCCATAAAACGACGCCACGCCCGAGATAACCAGCGCATCCGCGGCGCGGCCCTGCTTGGCCATCGGGTAGCCGTCGAGCGTGGTCATCATGGCGGGTTCGTCGCCGGGGATATTCAACAGGATCGAACTGATCCGCCCGCCATACATCGCCCCGTAGTAGACCGAGGTCAGCAGCACCAGGGCCGAGATCGCATCAAGGCCCAGCGAGAAGGAAATCGGGATCAGAAGGGCCACACCGTTCGACGGGCCAAGTCCGGGCAGCAGCCCGATGATGGTGCCGACGAAACAGCCCACCAGTGCGAGGAACAGCGTCCAGGGCGTCAGCGCGATGGAAAAGCCCAGCGCGAGGTTCGACAGGATGTCCATGGGGCTACCTCACATCAAGGCGCGCGGCAGCGCGACGAGGCCGAGGCCGAGGATCATCTTGAACAGGACATACAGTCCGATGCCGAGGCCAAGTCCGGCCAGCGCGGCGGGGACGGGGCGGGGCGAGATCATATAGCTGATCAGGCCCGAGGCGATGACCGTCGGGATGATGAAGCCGAGCGGGCGGATCAGCAGCGCATAGCCCACCAGAACCACCAGCGCCGCGCCGATCTTCAGCGCCATCGCGGGCGCGGGCCAGTCGGCGTTCGGGTCTGGCTTCAGGATCATGAAAAGCGAGCACAGGATCACGACACCCGCCACCATGTAAGGAAAGATGCGGGGTCCGACCGGATCGGACATGAACGAGGTCTGGATGTTCATGGCGCTGAGGATGTACCCCAGCGCCAGAACGATCATGACCGCGCCGAAGATGCGGTCGGCGGCCATCACTGGATGATCCCGATCTCGCGCGAGATCTCCTGGATTTCCGCGATGTTGTCGTTCACCCAGCCTTCGAACTCGTCGCCGATCAGGGTGTAGGGGGCCAGTCCGTTGTCGGCCATGACCTGCTGCCACTGCTCGCTCTCGGCGACCTTCTGCAGCGCATCGGTCCAGCGCGCGAATTCCGCGTCCGAGATGCCGCCCGGGACGTAGACGCCGCGCCAGTTCATCGCCACCAGGTCGACGCCCTGTTCCTTGGCGGTCGGGATGTCCTCGAACCCCGGCACGCGGTCCTCCGACAGCACCGCCAGCGCACGCACGTCGCCCGAGCGGATGAATCCCTGGATTTCCGAGATGTCGCCGGTCATGGCCTGTGTGAAGCCGCCCACCGTCTGGGTGATCGCGTCCGCGCCACCGTCCAGGCCGATGTACTTGATCGCCCGCGCGTCATCAAAACCCGCACGGTCCATCATCATCAGAACCTTGAGGTGGTCAAACCCGCCCACCGCGGACCCGCCCGCGAAGGCCACCGCCGAGGGGTCAGCCTTCACGGCGTCGATCAGGTCGTCCAGCGTCTGGAACGGGCTGTCCTTGCCCACGACAATCACGCCGGCATCGCCGCCGATGGTGCCAACCCAGCGGACCTGATCCGCGGTCATGCCCGCAAAGGCGTTCTGGGCCAGGCGGGTTGTCGTGGCGCTGGAGGCTGCGACAAAGACTTCGGGGTCGGTGTTGCGCTGTCCGACCACATGGGTGTAGGCCACGCCGCCGCCCGCGCCGGCCATGTTGGTCACCTGCACGAGGTTCGATTCCACCCCGATTTCCTGAAGAATACGGCCGATCTGGCGGCATGTGAAGTCCCAGCCGCCGCCGGGGTTCGCGGGCGCGATGCATTCGGCCGCGCTGGCCGAGGTGGCGCCCATCAGCGCCATGAGCGCCCCGGCGCGCAGCGCCGTGGTGAAAGTCGTCTTCATCGGTATCTCCTCCCGAGGCTTCCATTGGCCGGGCCGGCCCTTGGCGGGCACGGTCCCTTGCACCCGGGACGATTCGGGGGAAAGCTGACACGAACCTGTCACGGTGGCCGTTTGCCGGGGATGGCAGGACATGGGGGCGACAGGTCCCCAGGGGAGGAAGGGAAGAAGGATGCGGTTCCTCCTAATCGAGGACAGCGTCGAACTGGCGCGGTCCGTGCGCGACCTGCTGGCGCTTGACGGTCATGGCGTGGACCATGCGGCAAGCCTGGAAGAGGCCGAGGATTGTTTGGCCGCCGCCGCCTACGACCTGATCCTCCTGGATATCGGCCTGCCCGACGGCGACGGGCGCGCCTTTCTGGCCCGCCAGCGCCGCCGGGGCCGCGATACGCCTGTCATCATGATGACGGCGCGTTCGGCCGTGGCTGACCGGGTCGATGCGCTGGATGGGGGCGCGGACGACTATGTGACCAAGCCCTTCGAGATGGCAGAGCTTGAGGCGCGCATCCGCGCCGTCCTGCGTCGCCGCGGCGGGGCCGCGCAGACGCTGCGGCACTTCGCGGGCGTGGACTTCGACCCGTTGGCAGCCACCGTCACCGTGGCGGGCGAGACGCGCGAACTGCGATCTCGTGAGTTGCGCCTGTTCGAGATCCTGCTGGCCTCGCCGGGGCGCATCCATTCCAAGGACCATCTCTGCGACCGGCTGTTCAGCTATGCCGAGACCGTCACCGACAATGCGATCGAGGTCTATGTGGGTCGGCTGCGCCGAAAGCTGCAGGGCAGCGCGGCACGGATCGAGACGATCCGTGGCCTGGGCTATAGGCTGACAGGGCCATGAGGGGTGCCGCCGCGACCATCGGCCCGTCGTTGCGGCGGCGGCTGATCTGGCAGCTTCTGGCTGGTGCGGCAGTGATGGCGCTGGCGCTGTATCTGGCCGTGCGCACCACGGCCGAACAGGCCGCCCAGGCATCGCAGGATTCGATTCTGCTGGCGGCCACCGCATCGGTTGCCGACGGGCTGCGCGGCACGGACGAGGGGGTCGAGATCGACCTGTCGCAGGCAACCTTTTCGATGCTGGGCGCCGTCGGGCAGGACCGGCTGTTCTGGCGGATCGTGGTGGGGGGCGACACGCTGACGGGCTATGACGACCTGCCCTTGCCCCAGGTGGCCCCCACGGGACCGGCGCCCACAGTCTATTCCGCCACCTACCGCGATGCCGACCTTCGGCTGGCGGCGGTGGCGCGCAGTGTGCTGGCGGGCGACCGGCTGCAGCCCGCGCTGATCGTGCTGGGCCAGACCCGGTTCGGCCAGCGCCAGATCGCCGATCGCCTTGCAAATGGCGCGGCGCTGGCGGGGCTGGGGTTCTTTGCCCTGGCGGTGCCGCTGGCGCTGGTGTTCACTAATTCCGTCCTGTCGCCCGTGCGACGGCTGGCCGACGCGGTGGCGCGGCGGGGGCCCGCCGACCTGCGCGGCGTGGACCACCCAACCCCGCGCGAGCTGGCGCCCCTGGTCACGGCCCTGAACTCCTTCATCGCGCGGCTGCGCGCCACCCTGTCGCAGACCGAGACTTTCATCGCCGAGGCCGCGCACCACATCCGCACACCGCTGTCGACCGTGCGCACCGAGGCCGAGATTGCCTTGCGCGGGGCCGAGGGTGACGAGACGCGGGCGCGGCTTCGGTCGGTCATACGGGCGGTGGACGAAAGCGCGCGCTCGGCAGGGCAGCTTCTGGATCATGCCATGGTCGCCTACCGGTCGAACCACCTGGACGTGGCAGAGATCGACCTGCGTGGCACGCTGGTGGGCCTGGCCCGAAGCTACGCGCCGACGGCAGAGTTGCGCGAGATCGGGCTGACCCTCGACACGGGAACAGGACCTGCGCGAGTGCGGGGCGACCGCGTGCTGATCGAGAGTGCCCTGCGCAACCTGATCGACAATGCACTGAAGTACTCCGCCCCCGAAGGCATGGTCCATCTGTCTCTATCGCACGACAAGGGCCGGGTGACTGTGGCCGTGCACGATACCGGACGTGGTCTTGCCGGGGCCGAGGCAGGCGACCTGACCGGCCGGTTCCGACGCGGACGGAACGTCGAGGATGTGGTGGGATCGGGTCTTGGGCTGACCATCGTCGCCGAGGTCGCCCGCGCGCTGGACGGCGATCTGGCGCTGTCCGCGGCAGAGGGGGGCGGCACGCTGGCGCAGCTGTCGCTTCCGGTATGCTGAGGCGGGGAATCCTTGCTGCGGCGATGTGCCTTGCCAAGATACTGGGTCCTGGCCCGGCCGCGGCATTCGAGATCGAGGGCGAACGGCTGTTTGCGGGTGCCGCAGCGACTGCCGAGGTGCAGGTTCTGTCCACCACAGACACCGACATCGCCACCCCCTTGATCGAAGCCTTCCTGATCACCCGGCCCGACCTGTCTGTGCGCTATGTCATGGCGTCCTCGCGCGAGGTATTTGCCGCCATCGCCGACGAAGGAGCGGCCTTCGACCTGGTGATCTCGTCGGCGATGGACCTGCAGATGAAGCTGGCGAACGACGGCTTCGCGGCGGCCCATGTGTCGGATGCCGCCAGCGCCCTGCCCCAATGGGCCCGATGGCGTGACCGGCTGTTCGGCTTTGCGCTGGAACCCGTGGTGACGGTGGTATCCCGGCGTGGCCTTGACGGGTTGCCGATCCCGCAGACCCGCCGCGATCTGATCGCGCTCCTGCGCGAGAATCCCGACCGCTTCGCTGGCCGGATCGCCACCTACGATCCGCGCATCTCGGGCGCGGGGTATCTGTTTGCAGCTGAAGATGCACGCCAATCCGATGCATTCTGGCGGCTGGCCGAGGTGATGGGCCGGCTGGAAACCCGGCTCTATTGCTGTTCGGTCGACATGATCGAAGACTTGGCCGCGGGCGATATCCTGATCGCCTACAACGTGGTGGGTAGCTATGCCGCGACCCACGCGCCCGCGATTCCCGACGCCGGCGTGATCGAGTTGCAGGACTTCACATCCGCGCTGCTGCGGACCGCGCTGATCCCGCGCAGCGCGCAGAGGCCCGAACTGGGCGCGGCATTGCTGGACTGGCTGATCGGGCCCGAGGGGCAGCGCCTGTCGCGCGGGCCGTCGGCCTTTCCGCCGCTGGACCAGACCTCGCTGGAGCTTTCGGCGCATATCCGGCCGATCCGGCTGGATCCGGGGCTGTTGGTCGGACTCGACCGGATGACGCGGGCCAGCTTCCTGCGGGAATGGGACGCGGCGATGACACAGAGGTAAGGTGTGGTCCGGGTGGGCAACGACAGATGGCAGCGGCCCGACAATCGACGCGGGAACGCCGTCCTTTCAGCGTCGACACCTACCCCGGATAGCCGAACAGACGCGGGACGAACAGCACCAGGTCCGGAAACAGGATCATGACGAGAAGGGCCGCCACCAGCACCGCCAGAAAGGCCCAGACCTCGGCGATGATCTCGCGCAGTGGGATGCCGGTGACGGCATTGATGACGAACAGCAGGATCCCGTAGGGCGGCGTGATCAGACCGATCATGCAATTCACCACCGCCACCACGCCGAAGTGCACCAGATCGATGCCCAGTTCCCGGCAGGTCGGGATGAACAGTGGCAGGATCACCAGGATGATCGTGGTCGCATCCAGCACGCAGCCCAGTGCCAGGATCAGCAGGTTCACCGCCAGCAGGAACACCAGTGGATGGATATCCAGCCCCACCAGTTCGCGCGCGACCATGGACGGGATGTTTTCGGACGCCACGATGTAGTTCAGGATCAGCGCGCCCCCGATTACCAGCCCCACCGCAGCCGATGACCGGGCGCTTTCCACCAGAATACCGTAGAGCGCGCGTACCGACAGGCTGCGATAGAACAGCCCGGCCAGGATCAGCGCATAGGCGGCGGCGACGGCGGCGGCCTCGGTCGGCGTGGTGACGCCACCATAGATGCCGTAAAGCAGGATCGCGGGCATCAGCAGCGCCGGAAAGGCGTTCATCGTGACTCGGGGAAGCTCGGACAACGGCACCGCGTCTTCCCGGGCGAACCCGCGCCGCGCGGCGATGACGGCATTCATCGCGGCCAGCACCGCCCCCATCAGCAGCCCCGGCACGATACCCGCGAGGAACAGGTAGCCGATCGAGGCGTTCGAGATCAGGGCATAGAGGACCATCGGGATCGACGGCGGGATGATCGGCCCGATGGTGGCCGTGGCCGCGGTAAGCGCGGCGGCATAGCCACGGGTGTAGCGGCCGCCCTTCGTCATCATGCCGATGACGATCTTGCCGATCCCCGCGGCATCGGCCACGGCCGAACCCGACATGCCGGAAAACACCAGCGAGGCCGCCACGTTCACATAGCCGAGCCCCCCCCGGAAACGGCCCACCGCTGCAACGCAGAAGGCGAGCAGGCGGTCGCTGATCGTGCCCGCATTCATCACGTTGGCGGCGAGGATGAACAGCGGCACCGCCAGCAGCACGAAGCTGTTGTAGAGGCCCTGAAGCATCTGCTCGCCCGCCAATGCCAGGTCGGCCCCGCTTGCACCAAGGTAAACGATGGCCCCCACCACGATGGCATAGCCGATCGGCATGCCGATGCCCGCCAGCCCGAACAGGGCAATTAGGCACAGGGCCAGGGCCATGCTCATCCGCGCGGGCCCACCAGTGCCGGGTCACGGTCCTCGGGGGCGCCGTGCCGCGCCACGACCCAGAACCGCCATGCATATCGCAGGGCGACCACCGCCATGAACAGCGCGTAGATGGCAAAGATCGTGCGCATCGGCACCCGCAGGGTCGCGCTGCGCTTGATCCGAAGGAAATCGATGTAGTCCCATGTCGGTAGCCACGCGACGACCATTGCCACCGCAATCGCCGCCGCCGAAATCAGCGAGAAGACCCGACGCCAGCCCCGCGGTACGGCGAGATAGAGGATGTCGAAGCGCACATGGTCGCGTTCGCGCACGATGAAGGCGTTGCCCCAGAACACGATCCAGATCCAGAGCGCCAGACACAGTTCCAGCGTCCAGCCGAAGGGCTGGGCGAGGATGTAGCGCGACCATACCTGCAAGAGGAAGGTGAAGAACATCGCCGCCAGCAGAGCGGCGGCGATGAACTCGGTTCCGAAGGTGAAGGCCCGTTGCAGCAGCCGCACCCTGCCCTCCCCCGTTGTCAGGCCGCAGCCCTCGGGCCGCGGCCGTCCAGCCCGATCGGGCGTCAGCCGCCCAGCGCGTTGATCCGGTCAAGGACGCCCTCGGGCCAGCTGGCGGCCAGGTCGCTGGCGAGGTAGGCCTCCTGCACCGCGCTGCGGAAGGCGGCGAGATCGGGTTCATAGACGTCGAGCCCCTGAGCCTTCAGGAAGTCCACCAGTTCCTCTTCCTTGCGCAACTGGTTCTGCCGGGCAGACTCCGCCGCCTCGTCAGCCGCGGCCTGAACGGCAGCCTGCTGGTCGGGCGTCATCGCGTCGAATGCCGACTTGGAGATGGCGAGGTAGTTCAGGTCCACCAGATGCGAGGTCAGCACGATCTGCTTGGTCACTTCGTAGAACTTGGCGTCCACCACGGTGGGCAGGGGGTTGTCCTGCCCGTCCACGGCCCCGGTGCTCAGCGCGGTGTAGATCTCGGTGAAGGCCACCGGCGTCGGGCTGGCACCCAGGGCCTGACCCAAGAACATCCACGCATCGGTGCCGGGCATCCGCAGGTTGACCCCGGCCATGTCGGCGGGAGTTGTCACGGTCAGTTCTGACTTGGGCGCGCGCAGGTTTACCTGGCGTCGGCCGAGGTACATGATCGTCAAAAGCTTCACACCCAGCTCGTCTTCCACCTTCTTCTTGAAGGGGTCCATCAGCGGGTCGTTGAACACGGCCACCTGATGCGCCGCGTCCTGGTGGACGTAGCCCGCAGTGAAGATCGAGAACTCGGGGAAGAACACCGCCAGTTCCTGCGCCGAGGTGATCGACATTTCCAGGTTGCCGCGCGCGATCGCCTCGAGCTCGGTGCCCTGGGCGAACAGGGTTGCGTTCCAGCTGGGCTGGAAGTCGGCGAACTCGGCCACGGCCGGGCCGAACACCTCGAGCAGGGCCACGGCGCGCTGGTCGGTCTCGGACGCGGGCGCGGACAGGCGCAGGCGGATGCGATCCTGCGCCAGGGCTGCGCCGGGCAGCGTGGTGGCAGCCATGGCTGCGGCAGATGCGGCCAGCGCGCCGCGGCGCGTCAGGGTGATGGTCATCGGT
>CAYYOE010000101.1:0-10058 GCA_964473055.1 uncultured Rhodobacterales bacterium
GTGCTGATCGGCGAGATCCGCGCGGACGGCCAGTTCGACATCATCAGCCAGACCGAACCCGTCCCGGGCGACGCCTGGACCGACTTCCTGCCGGAATCGGCGGTTCTGGAAAGCGATTGGCCCGGCCTCGGCTGCGGCATGTACAACACGCAGACCGCGACCTGCGTGCAACTGACGTCGAACTACTGACCCCAAGCGCAGTCGCAGGGGGGAAGCTTGGCCTTCCCCCCTGTGTCCTGCCAACCTGACCCCTTTCGTCATCTCCGGAGCCCCCCGCATGGTCCGCCCCCTGGTCCGGCTTGTCGCGATCCTGTGTCTCGCCGCGCTGGCCCTGCCAGGCGCGTCCCGGGCCCAGGATCTGGCCACGCTGCCCGAGATCCTCGCGGTGCACGGCCCCGCCATCGTCGACGGGTCGCGGCGCACGGCGGAGCCCGCCATCGCCGCGCTGGCCGACAGCGGCCTGCCCGAGGCGCGGATGCTGCTGGAACGCTGGCAGAACCGCGACCTGCATGTGCGGCCTGCCGACGGCGCGTTCTTTTATGTGACGGACGCGGGCGACGACTATGCCCTGACGGACGTGACGACCGGGATGGATGCCGGCACCGCGCCAAGGCGCGAGATCACCCAGTTGCGCCCAGGCGGCGGTATCCGCGGCCTGATCGCCTCGGCCCTGGTGCAGTTCCAGCTGTCGGACCCCGATCCGGCGCAGCGCAGGGCCGCGCTGCTGTCGATCGAGCGCAACCCCTCCGACGATGCCCTCGACCCGCTGCGCGCCTCCATCGAGGACGAGGATGACCCGGCTCTTCTGGCCCGCAAGCAACGCCTGGAACGGCTGCTGACCGCGCGATTCGACGCCGACCAGGCGGCCCGCGTCGCTGCCATCCAGACCTTCAGCGGTGACATCGCGCAGGATGTGCGCGCGGTCCTGAACCCGATCCTGGCCACCCGCCGCGCCGTGGCCGCAGGCAGCGTGCCCGAGGGCGCGAACGTCGCCCGCACCCTGCGCCCCGGCACCGACGAGTTGCCAAGGGCCGAGGCGCTGGCGCTGCTGGTCGCCGAGGGTGCCATTCCGGCGCCGAAGTCCCGTGCCGAGATCCGCGCGGCCCTGGAAGCCCATATTGACAACGGCATGGTGGCGGGCATCCCCGTCGCCACCCTGAACACCGACGCCGCGCGCGAGGCGGCCTACGCCCTGCTGGCCGCGCAGGGTCTGGTGCCCGTCGACCCGACCGAAGCCGAGGAAGACGCGGCGCTGGCCGCGCATGTGTTCTACGAGGCCTACGCCGAACGCGATGCCTCCGTCACCGCTGCCGCGGCCGACACGCTGGCCTCGATCCGCACCGCGCTGGCGCTGAACCAGGCGGCGGATCTGGCGCTGGACGCCCTGTCGCTGGCGTCGATCTACTTTCTCGCCGCCATCGGCCTCGCCATCACCTTCGGGGTGATGGGGGTGATCAACATGGCGCATGGCGAATTCATCATGATGGGCGCCTACACCGGCTATGTGGTTCAACTGTTCGTGCCCGACTACACGCTGTCGCTGGTCATCGCCCTGCCACTGGCCTTCGCGGTCACCTTCGCGGGCGGCGTTGCGATGGAACGGCTGGTGATCCGCCACCTCTACCACCGCCCGCTGGAAACCCTGCTGGCCACCTTCGGCATCTCGATCGCGCTGCAGCAGCTGGCCAAGGTGATCTTCGGCACCCAGGCGCGCCCCCTGACCGCGCCGTCCTGGCTGGACGGGTCCTGGGTGGTGAACGACATCGTCGGCATCAGCTACATCCGCATCGCGATCTTCGTGCTCGCGCTGATCTTCCTCGCGGTGTTCCTGATCATCATGAAGCGCACGCGGCTGGGGCTGGAGGTGCGCGCGGTCACCCAGAACCCGCGCATGGCCGCCTCGATGGGAATCGACCCCAACCGCATCAACATGCTGACCTTCGGGCTGGGGTCCGGCATCGCCGGGGTGGCGGGCGTGGCCATCGGCCTGTTCGCACAGGTCACCTCGGAAATGGGCACCGGCTACATCGTGCAAAGCTTCATGACCGTGGTCGTCGGCGGCGTCGGCAACATCTTCGGTGCGCTCGCGGGCGCGGGCCTTGTCGGGTTCCTGCAGAAGGGGATCGAATGGATGAACCCGGCGAACACGCTGGCCGCGCAGACCTTCATGATCCTCTTCATCATCGTCTTCATCCAGTTCCGGCCGCGCGGCCTCGTCGCGCTCAGGGGCCGGGCCGCAGGGGACTGACGCGATGATCCACCTTCTCGACATCTTCCGCATCGCGCGCCCCGATCCCTTTCTGCCCGGGTTCAGGGCCGACACGCCTTCGATATGGCCCAAGTATCCCGGGGGGGCGGGGGCAGAGCCCCCGCGTGCAAGCCCTGGCCGGGGGGCAGCGCCCCCCGCCTCCGGCCGCAAGCGCCCGGACCCGCGCCCATGACTGCAAGCTTCCTGCGCCGAAACCCGTCCGTGCTGTGGTTCCTCGCGATCCTCGCGGCCTTCACGCTGGTCGTCACCCTGATGTCCGAGGCCTATGGCACCGGCGCGATCCCCACCTCCTTCGTCAAGACGCTGGGCAAGACGCTGTGCCTGTGCCTCGTCGCCGTGGCGATGGACCTGATCTGGGGCTACACCGGCATCCTGTCGCTCGGCCACATGGCCTTTTTCGCGCTGGGCGGCTACATGCTGGGCATGTGGCTCATGTACGCCCGGACCGAGATCATCGTGGTCCAGGCACTGTCCGCCGCACCCCTGCCGCCCACCCCGCAGGAAATCCGCGACGGCGTCGCGGTGCAGATCTTCGGGGTGGTCGGCGGGTCGGAACTGCCCTGGATCTGGGCGTTGGCCCATAGCTTCTGGGCGCAAATGGCGCTGGTGGTGCTCGTGCCCGGCCTTGTCGCCCTGGTGTTTGGCTGGCTCGCCTTCCGGTCGCGAGTCACCGGCGTCTACCTGTCCATCCTCACCCAGGCGATGACGCTCGCGCTCGCGCTCTGGCTGTTCCAGAACGACACGGGGCTGCGCGGCAACAACGGGTTGTCGGGCCTGCAGAACCTGCCCGGCCTCGACGCCGTGCCGCAATCGGTGGTGTCGATGTGGTTCTTCTGGGGCTCGGCCGCGGGGCTGGCGCTTGGCTACCTGATCTGCGCCTGGATCGTGTCGGGCAAGTTCGGCTCGGTCCTGAAGGCCATCCGGGATGACGAGGCGCGGGTGCGGTTCCTGGGCTACGCGGTGGAACACTACAAGCTGGCGGTCTTCACCCTGACGGCCGTGATCGCGGGCCTGGCGGGCGCGCTCTACTACCCGCAGGCGGGCATCATCAACCCGGGCGAGCTGGCCCCCATCGCGTCGATCTACCTCGCCGTCTGGGTGGCCATCGGCGGCCGCGGGCGGCTTTACGGCGCGGTCATCGGCGCGGCCTTCGTCTCGCTCGTGTCGTCCTGGTTCACCGGGGGCAGGGCGCCGGACGTCAACCTCGGGTTCTACACGATCCGCTGGGTGGACTGGTGGCTGATCGTGCTGGGCCTGTCCTTCGTGGCCGTCACGATCTTCGCGCCCAAGGGCCTGGGCGGCCTGATCGACCTGATCGAGCGTCGCCGCGCCCCCAGCCGCCACGGCGCCGACCTCGGGCCCGGCAAGGGCAGCTTCCGCGAACAGGAGGCCGCGGCAGAATGAGCGCGCTTCTCGAGGTCTCCGGCGTGTCCGTCACCTTCGACGGCTTCCGCGCCATCAACAACCTGTCCTTTTCCATCGCCGAACGCGAGTTGCGGGCGATCATCGGCCCGAACGGCGCGGGCAAGACCACCTTCATGGACATCGTTACCGGCAAGACGCGGCCCGATACGGGCGAGGTTCTGTGGGGGGAGTTGTCCCGCTCGCTTGTGGGCCAGTCCGAGGCGCAGATCGCCAAGGCGGGCGTGGGCCGCAAGTTCCAGCGCCCCACCGTGTTCGAGGACCAGACGGTGCAGGAAAACTTGCTGCTTGCCCTGAAGAACCCCCGCGGGCCCCTGTCCGTGCTGTTCTGGCGCCCCACGAAGGCCGACCTTGCCCGCGTGGACGACCTGGCCGAGGAGATCGGTCTGGCCGACCAGCTGCCGCGCAAGTCGGGCGAACTGTCCCACGGCCAGAAGCAATGGCTGGAAATCGGCATGCTGCTGGCGCAGGAACCGCGGCTTCTGCTGGTGGACGAACCCGCCGCGGGCATGACGCTGGGCGAGCGCGAACATACCACCACGCTGCTGAAAGAGGCGGCGAAGACCCGCGCCGTGGTGGTGGTGGAACATGACATGGAGTTCATCCGGCGCCTCGATTGCAAGGTCACGGTCCTGCACGAAGGATCGGTGCTGGCCGAAGGCACGCTCGACCACGTCACGAAGAACCCCCAGGTGATCGAGGTGTATCTTGGCCGCTGACATGCTGCGCTGCGACGGCGTGACCCTGCACTACGGCGGAAGCCGCATCCTGAACGGCGTGGACCTGACCGCGCGGGCAGGCGAGGTCACGGTCATCATGGGCACCAACGGCGTGGGCAAGACCTCGCTCCTCAAGGCGATCTCGGGAACCCATCCGCGGTCCGGCGGGACGATCACCTTCGACGGGCAGGATACCGGGGGCCAGCGCGCCACCGACCTCGCCCGCCGGGGGCTGGGTTATGTGCCGCAGGGCCGGATGATCTTTCCGCTTCTGACCGTGCGCGAAAACCTGGAAACCGGTTTCACCTGCCTGCCGCGCGCCGACCGTCGCATCCCCGAGGAGATCTTCGAGCTGTTTCCGGTCCTCAAGGAGATGCAGCACCGCCGCGGCGGCGATCTGTCGGGCGGCCAGCAGCAGCAGCTGGCGATCGGGCGGGCGATGATCATCCGCCCGAAACTCCTGCTGCTCGACGAGCCGACCGAAGGCATCCAGCCGAACATCATCCAGCAGATCGGCCGCGTGATCGACTACCTGCGCGGCAAGGGCGACATGGCCATCGTGCTGGTCGAACAGTACTTCGACTTTGCCTACGGCCTGGCGGACCGCTTCGTGGTCATGAAGCGCGGCAGCGTCGCCCTGTCCGGTACCAAGGCCGAGATCGCGCGCGAGACGCTGGAGGCGGCGGTTTCGGTCTGACCGACGCAAGGGCAGGCCAGAGCGGGGGGCGCTGCCCCCCGGGTCCGCGTGCCGCGGACCTCCCCCCGAGGTATTTCGGCAAGGATGAAGGAGAGCCATACGCTCGCTTCACCCTTGTCCAAATACCTCGGGGGTGCGGGGGCAGCACCCCCGCCCCTTGCCGCCGCACCGCCAGCGGGGCAAGACACGCGGGCAGGAGTGACCCGCCATGCCCACGGCCTTCATCACCGGCACCGCCGGCTTCATCGGTTTCCATCTCGCCCGTGTGCTGCTGGCCGAGGGCTGGACGGTCGCAGGTTATGACGGGATCACGCCCTATTATGACGTGACGCTGAAGCACGCGCGTCATGGGGCGCTGCTGCAATCGCCCGGCTTCGCCGCAACCGAGGCGATGCTCGAGGACGATGCGGCGCTGGCCGCTGCCGTCGAGGCCGCGCAGCCCGACGTCATCGTTCACCTCGCGGCACAGGCTGGTGTGCGCTACAGTCTGGAAAACCCCCGCGCCTATGTCGACGCGAACCTGACCGGCACCTTCAACCTGATCGAGGCCGCCCGTGCCGCCGGGGTGCGGCATTGTCTGATCGCTTCGACCAGTTCGGTCTATGGCGCCAACCCTGACATGCCGTTCCGCGAGACCGACAAGGCAGATATGCCGATGACGCTCTATGCCGCGACCAAGCGTGCGACCGAGCACATGGCCCACGCGCAGGCGCATCTCTGGGGCCTGCCAGTCACCGCCCTGCGCTTCTTCACCGTCTACGGGCCCTGGGGCCGGCCCGACATGGCGCTGTTCAAGTTCGTCTCCGCCGCCCTGCAGGGCGAAGCGATCGACGTCTACAACCACGGTGACATGCGCCGGGACTTCACCCATGTGGACGATCTGGTGCGCGCCATCCGCCTGTTGATCGACGTGGTCCCGCCGGCGCCTGGTGACACCCGCCCCGCGCCCGTCGAGGGCGACAGCCTGTCGCCCGTCGCCCCGTTCCGGGTCGTCAATATCGGCAATTCGGCGCCGGAGCAGCTGACCGACTTCATCGCGGCCATCGAGGAGGCCCTGGGGGTGCCGATCCGCCGCAACCTGCTGCCGATGCAGCCCGGCGATGTGCCGGCCACCTGGGCCGACTGCGGGTTGCTGCAGCGCCTGACCGGCTTTCGGCCGGATACCGATATCCGCGACGGGGTGGCGGGCTTTGTGGCGTGGTACCGGGCTCATTACCGGGTCTGACCGGATTGCCGGGGAACATCAGACACGCAACTTTTCACCACCTCGCCACTTTTCCGCGTTAGGCAGGGGCTGAGCCGCGCAAGACGCGCCAGCGGAGGGACAGCCATGCTGCGTTATTCCCCTTGGGCGGGGTCGGTCGCCCTGGGCCTCGGGTCCATCGCCGCCATTCCGGTCTCGACCTGGTTCCTCGTCCCTGCGGGCGTGTTCGGGGCCCTCGGTCTTCTGGGGCTCTACGATTACCGCCAGCGGAAGCACTCGATCCTGCGGAACTTTCCGGTCGTGGGTCACATGCGGTTCCTGTTCGAGGGCATTCGCCCCGAGATCCGGCAGTATCTGCTGGAAGCCGACCAGGACGAGGAGCCGTTCAGCCGCGATATCCGCTCGATCGTCTATCAGCGCGCCAAGGGCGTGGAGGACAAGCGCCCCTTCGGCAGCCGAGCGCGGATGTACGACGCGGGGCATGCCTGGGTCACCCATTCCGTGCGGCCCGTGGACATCGCCGACAGCGACTTCCGGGTTCGGGTGGGCGGGCCCGACTGCGCGCAGCCCTACGACCTGTCGATCTACAACGTATCGGCGATGTCCTTTGGCGCCCTTTCGGCGAATGCGATCCTTGCGCTGAATTCGGGGGCCAGGGCCGGGGGCTTTGCCCATGATACCGGCGAGGGTGGCATCAGCCGGTATCACCGGCAGGGTGGCGGCGACCTGATCTGGGAGATCGGTTCGGGCTATTTCGGGTGCCGGACGCCGGAGGGGCGGTTCGACCCGGCCCGCTTTGCCGAGCAGGCCGCGGACCCCCAGGTGAAGATGGTGGAACTGAAGCTGAGCCAGGGGGCCAAGCCCGGGCACGGCGGCACGCTGCCGGCGGCCAAGATCAGCCCCGAGATCGCCGAGGCGCGGGGCGTTCCGATGGACGTGGACTGCGTGTCACCGGCCTCGCACCCCGAGTTCGACAGCCCGATCGGCATGATGGAATTCCTGGCCCGGATGCGCGAGTTGTCGGGCGGCAAGCCCGTTGGCTTCAAGCTGTGCATCGGGCATCGACGAGAATTCATGTGCATCGTCAAGGGGATGGTGGAAACCGGAGTTGTTCCGGATTTCATCGTGGTGGACGGGGCCGAGGGCGGGACCGGGGCCGCGCCGCTGGAATTCGCCAATCACGTCGGCATGCCGCTGGTCGAGGGATTGTCCTTCGTGCACAACAGTCTGCGCGGGGCGGGTTTGCGCGACCGGGTGCGGATCGGCGCGGGCGGAAAGCTGGTGACGTCCTTCGACATCGCGCGCGCGCTGGCGATCGGGGCGGACTGGGCCAATTCGGCGCGCGGGTTCATGTTCGCGGTGGGCTGTATCCAGGCGCAGTCCTGCCACACCAACCGCTGCCCGGTGGGCGTGGCGACGCAGGACCCGATGCTGGCCCGCGCGCTGGTGCCGTCGGACAAGGCGGTGCGGGTCGCGACCTTCCACCGCAATACGCTCAGGGCGCTGGCCGAGATGACTGGCGCGGCGGGGCTGTCGCATCCCAGCCAGTTCATGCCGCACCACTTTGCGCTGCGCGAGGGCGATGGCAGCATGACGACCGGTCAGGAGACCTGGCCCTATCTGCCCGAGGGGTTCCTGTTGCGCGGCGAGGATGTCGGCGGCGGATATCTGGCCCGCTGGAACCGGGCCACCGCCGACAGCTTTTCGCCCGGGGCGTTCTGAGGCGTGTTGGCAGGCGGGGGGCTCTGCCCCCCGGGCCGCCCGTTCCGGGCGTCCTCCCCCCGAGGTATTTTTGGACAAGGGTGAAAGGGCAGGCCCAGCGACGTCGGGCCTTGGGCGGTCCGCCCGTGACGGGCTGCCTCAGGCTGCCCGCGTCAGACCGAGGTCCTTGAGGAGGCGGGGGATCGAGGCCTTGAAGCGGAAGAACCCGTGGGTTGCCAGCGGCCATGCCGCGCGGTCGAGGGGCCGCATCGCGCGCACCAGCCGGATGCCGGACTGGCCGAGGCGGTGCGACAGGTGTCCCAGCCGTTCTGCCGATGGACCGGCGGGGGCGTGGGGGGCGATCACCTGTGTCAGGCCGGCCTCCGATGCCCAGTCTGCAAGCCTCGCGGCGAAGCCGTCACCCCGGTGGGTGCCCCCAAGGGTGCCGTGGCGCGGCGCATGGCGGGCCAGCGTATCGGCCACCGCGCCGTCAGTGAAGGCGGTGACCAGCGGCGACACGGCCAGCGGCGAGCGTGCGTCGTCCGACAGCAGCACTGCGGTCGACGCGGGGGAGATCCCGTCGGCGGCCATCCGGTCGAGGAGCCAGGCGGGGGACAGGTCGTCCTCGGTCAGGATCAGCCCGGTGCGGGCGGTGCTGTCCCAGGCTTCGGGTTCTGGCAGGGGCAGGGGCGTTGGTGGGGGCCCATGGCGCAGGGCAGGCGGGTTGTCCGGCAGGCCGGTCAGCCCGGTCACCCGCCCCTCGGTATACTTCGCGATATTGGACGCTGTCGCCGCATAGGTCTTGCCCGGCGTCTGGATGCCCGCCACCCAGCGCCAGCCCAGGGTATTGGAAGCCGGGTCGCCATCCAGCAGGTGGCGCAGGAAGAAGTCGGCGCCCAGTTCCCAGGGAAGGCGCAGCGTGAAGATCCAGATCGAGGCGAACCACATCCGCGCGTGGTTGTGCAGGTAGCCGGTTGCGACCAGTTCGCGCGCCCAGTCGTCGAAGCCGGCCAGCCCCGTTTCGCCCCGGCAGGCCGCTTCCCAGTCGGTGCGCAGGCCGGACTCTGCCTGCACCCGGTTCAAGGCCCCCTTGAGCCCGCGGCGGTAGTCGACCCAGACCGTGGGCCGCAGTTCCAGCCAGCCCTTCCAGTAGGTGCGCCAGAACACCTCCTGCACGAATTTCTCGGCCGTGGTCAGGGAAAAGCGGCCCAGCACCGTGGCCAGAACCTCTTCTTCCGTGACCAGGCGATGCCGGATGTAGGGCGACAGGGCCGAGACATGCGGGTGGCCGGGCAGGTCGTAGTTCCGCAGGGCTGCATAGTCGCGCCCGGCGCGGGGCGCGAAGGCCGCAAGGCGTTCGAGACCCTCGGCACGGGTGGGGGGGAAGGACAGGGCCATGGCACGGCCAGCTAGGGGCCGCGAGCCGCCGATCAAGCCCTGCCTCAGATGCGAAACGCCGCCCGGGTCCGGGCGGCGTTCCTGTCCTTGGCCGTGCCCCTGCCGATCAGGCGGCGCGGGACATCAACAGATCATCGACCTTGCGCGCGGCCTCGACCTCGTTCGATCCGGACACGGCGGCAACCTCGCGCGTCAGGCGTTCCAGAGCGGCTTCGTAGAGCTGGCGCTCGGAATAGCTCTGTTCGCGCTGGTCGTCGGCGCGGTGCAGGTCGCGCACCACCTCGGCGATGGCCACGAGGTCGCCCGAGTTGATCTTCTGCTCGTATTCCTGCGCCCGGCGCGACCACATCGCGCGCTTGACCTTGGCCTTGCCCTTCAGTGTGGACATGGCCTTGGACACCACGTCGGGCGAGGAGAGCGAGCGCATGCCCACTTCGGTTGCCTTGTGGGTGGGGACACGCAGGGTCATCTTGTCCTTCTCGAAGGAGATGACGAACAGTTCCAGCTTGATGCCGACGACTTCCTGCTCTTCGATGGACACGATGCGCCCCACGCCATGGGCGGGATAGACGACAAAGTCGTTCGGGCGGAAGTCGATGGTCTTGGTCTTGGTCATTCGGCGTGTCCTCGAAAGGCTGTCCATGGTCG